>JAUXNU010000113.1 GCA_030682655.1 Actinomycetota bacterium
ACGAGGCCTTCTTCGTCGAGTGCCCCTGCGTAGGCGACAAACATCTCCGCCATTCGCGCTTCGGGTCCGGAGAGAGCGCGCGGTTCCCGCCAGCCGAAGCCTGTCTCTTCCGCTAGTCTCGCTACACAGCGCCCAGCAAGCGACGCGTGACCCGGCGACGCGCCACCCGCGCAGCGTACAAGAAGCATGGCCCGCTGCGCCGGGGTGACGATCCTGCGACCGTCCCCGTGTGTGGCCCACACTGTCGCGAGGTAGCGATCCACCTGCGCGATACGTACTCCTACGGGCAAGCGCGCAGCGAGTTCCGAGCGCGCACGCTCCGCATCGGGCTCGGACGGAAGCAGGAGCGTCGCATCCTGACCCCGCGCGGCGGCGTCTTCGAGCGCCGTGTAGACGACGCCCGTCTTGCCCGTGTTAGCCCGGCCAGTGACTACCGTCAGCCCCACAATCTCTCCCTTCGGCGGACGGAAGAGATCGTGGCACCGGGCTCTGACATCAGTTAGGTTGGGCCTGGGTGTAACGCTGTACGCCTTCTCGTATCTCGCGGACCTTGCGCCACGCGGTTTCCTCGTCTTTGCCGAGGATATGACCGACGCGTTCGCCCAGCATCTCGGCGGCCTGCTCCGCACGTTCTGCCAGCTCGCGGGCTGCATCCGCCGCCCGCTGTGCCTCGCTGACGAGCCGCCGACGCGTTCTGACGCCGCTGTCCGGCGCGAAGAGGAGCCCGAAGACGACCCCGAACGCAAGTCCGGTGATCACTCCTATGACAAAATATTCCAGTCTCTTCACGAGCGGTCCCCTCCGTCCACGACCACTCCGCCCTCGGCTAGTAGTCTATAGATACGCTCGAGATCTTCCTCCCCTTGGAAGTCAATCTCGATCTTGCCCTTCTTCTGGGTCTGCTTGACCCTCACATTCGTGCCGAGCATTCCCCTGAGCTTCCGCGCGATGACCTTGAATGATTTCGGCGCCGCGGGGCGGGGGGTCCGCTCGCTTTGACCAGCAGCGTAGAGACGCGCGAGGTTCTCTGCCTCCCGAACGGACATTCCGCTCTCAAGGATTCGCTGTGACAGGCGGAGCCGCATCGCCTCAT
>JAUXNU010000114.1 GCA_030682655.1 Actinomycetota bacterium
CCGAGGCCTGCGGGTCCCGCGTCCAACTGGTTGGATGAAGGTCCCGAGCCATCCGGTTCGGGACCTCTGTCTTTCGAGACACGGACGGCTCGCTCACTGCATTCGAAACTCGTCCACGATGGCCCACCAGTGACTCAGAAGACCCCGGAGGAGTCCGCCTCAGGGACTCCGAAAGGGCTTTCCACCTTCCGCGATCTTGCCGGAGGTGAAGCGACGTTGCCGGCCGTCCGCGTTCCCATGGCGATTCGAAGCGGCCAGCGTGCGGTATCTTTAGACCCGACAGGGTTGTGTCCAGAAGCAGGTCCGGGAACAGGGGTTCGCGATGGCAGGCAATGCAACGTGGCGACGTCGGGACACGCATGGCAAGTTGTCAGAGGCGAAGGAGCGCGAGCTTCCCGATTCGGCATTCGCGTTCCCGCAGCAACGCAAAGGACCGCTTACCGGCGCCGCCCACGTGCGCGATGCTATCACCAACTTCGCGCAGTTCGACGACGTGTCCGACGAGGATCGGGACCTCGCCTTCGAGAATATACGCAAGGCTGCCGAGCACTACCATGTCGACATGCCCGAGACCGATTGGCGGCAACTCGGCACGCGTCCGCCCAAGCGCAGCTACTCGCGGGGCGGTCGCTAGCCCTGCCAGTGCGCGGCGGTCGACGGCTCCTTGGCTAGCCGAAGACGAGCGCGGGGAGGCCCGCAAGTTCGACTGCAGTGCAGATGAGAGCCGCCGCGAGGACGCCAGCAGCGATCGCGCGGCGACGGTCCGAGTTGAGCCACACGCGGATTCCCGCCCCGGCGAGCGCCCATGTCGATGTCGCCGCGAAAGTCACGCCGGCGAGCGCAACCGCGCTCAGGGCGACCAGAGGGATGTCGCGCACTATCCCCGCCAAGAACGTCGAGTACATCACGAGCGAGTATGCGATGGCCTTGGGGTTGGCGAACTGCAGAGCAAGGCCGCCCGGGAATCCCTGCGTTCGGGTCAGCGCGGCGCCTCCACCGGCGCCGAAATCACGTCGGTGCGACCAGGTGATCCACGCAAGCCACACGATGTAGACGGCCCCGACATACTTCACGAACGGCTGGATTGCAGGTACCACGCCAAGCAGTATCGTGGCGGCGACCGCGCCGAGGAGCATGATGATCCCGAATCCACAGACAATGCCGGCGATCAAAGGCAGGGCCTTGCGGTATCCGTGCATCATGCCGAGGGAAGTGCTCATGATGTTGTTCGGGCCTGGACTGAACGTCATGGTGAGGGCGAACGTGAGCGTGGCCACAAGCGATACGTTCACCGGGCACCTCCCGCCGCGAGTTCATACTCGAGTTCGACCAGCTTGCGTTCGATTCCCCAGCGATAACCGCCGAGGGTGCCGGTCGACCTGAGTACGCGATGGCAGGGGATCACGTAGGCGATAGGGTTGGCTCCGACGGCACTTGCGACGGCACGCGTGGCCGAGGACATACCGAGCCGCGTCGCAAGATCGCCGTATGAGATGAGGCAGCCTTCAGGCACACGGAGGAGTCCCTCCCACACCTTGAGCTGGAAGTTGGTGCCCTTCAGCAGGAGCGGTAGCGGCTCGGAGGCTGTTGCGGCTCCTTGGAAGATACGCTCCACGAACCTGAGCGTCGCGCCCTCGTCGTGGATGAGGCTGGCGCGCTTCCACTCGCGCTCAAGCTCGGCGATCGCATTCGCGTGGTCGACCGGGTCCAGGAACCGCAATGCGCAGATGCCGCGGGCGGTCACGCCGATCAGGCACAGCCCGAACGGCGTCTCGTGGATTCCATAGCGGATCTCGATCCCCTCACCGTGCGATTTGTACTCGCCGGGGGTCACCGCCTCCGTGGAGACCATCAGGTCGTGCAGTCGCCCGGACCCGCTCAAGCCGATCGCGAACGCGGTGTCCAGAACCGGTGCCGAGTCTCGCAGCAGGTCCTTGGCTCGACTGGCGGTCAGGTGCTGGAGGAAGCGTTTGGGACTGACGCCAGCCCAACGTCGAAAGAGGCGCTGCAGGTGATGTGGGCTCAGCCCTACGTGCGCAGCAACATCGTCGAGTGTCGGCTGGGCCGAGGTGTTCTCTCCGATGTAGATGATGGCGCTCTTGATGCGCTCGTAGTCGTTGATCATCGGATGCTCTCCGTCGTGTTCGGGCCACGTGCCACACTACCAGGCACGTCCGAAGGGAGGCGACCCGATTCTTGCGGTCGTCACGGCGTTTAGCCGCTGGCCCCACGCGGGCACTAACTTCCCAGGGGCCACCTGCTCCGGCGACTCGCCGCGGCACGAGTGCCCCGCAGGTCCGCGTTGCGCGAGGCGATTGACTCATGACAGGTCAAGACAGGGAGCGGGTCGCGATCATCGAGGCAGGCTCCCCTGGGCTCAACATCTACTCCCATGTGGCGATGGGCCGAGGATCAGCCCTGCTCACGACGGTAGTCCGCGACTCCGGCTACGACGTCCGTGCCTTCATCGAGGACATCAGCGGCAAGGACTCCATCGACTGGGAGTTCATCCGCACGGCGAAAGTCGTCGGGTTCTCGGCGATCACATGCACCCTGCCAAGGACGCGCGAACTCGTTGCCAGGACCCGCGAGGTCAATCCGGACGCCATCATCGTGCTCGGAGGCCCCGAGCCCACATGCGATCCCGATCGCAGCATCGACGCGGGCGCGGACTACGTGCTGCGCGGCGAGGCCGAGCATACGCTTCCGCGACTCCTTGGCGTGCTGTGCGGGCAGACCGCCGAACGGCTCCGGGACATCCCCGGCCTCGTGTGGGAGCGGTCCGGCAGGCGTTTCGAGGGCCCGCCGCCGCGGCAGCTCACGGCCAAGGAGCTCGACGCGCTTCCCCTCGTGGATCGCTCGCTCATCCACGAGGGGAAGCGCGCGTCAGTCGCTCCGGTCTGGCGGACGCGCGGTTGTCCCGAGCGGTGTGACTTCTGCGAAGTCTGCGAGATCTGGCCGCGCTACGTGACGCGCAGCGACGAGAACAGTCTTGCGGAGCTTGTGCAAGCCCAGGAGGCCGGATACCCCACGGCGTTCCTGATTGACGACAACGCTGCAGCCAACAAGCCCGCTTTCAAGGAGTTCTTGCGTGCGGCAGGCAAGCGCGGGTTTGCGCGGATGCTCGTTACGCAGATGCGCGCGGACGCGGTGCTCACCCGCGACGGGCGCCTCGATCGCGAGCTACTGCGGCTGCTGCGCCGGGCTGCGAGCGTCACCGTCGTGTGCATCGGCGTCGAGTCGGCGGACGACGGGAACCTGGAGGAGCTGCACAAGAAGGTCGACAGCACGGCCATGGCGCGGGCGATGCGGGCGATGCGACGCTACGGCCTGCTCGTGCACGGCATGTTCATGGCGCTGCCGGGCGACACACGCGAGATCGTTCGCCGCAACGGCGAGTACGCCCGCCGGTATGTCACCTCGCTGCAGTACCTATTCGAGACGCCGTTGCCGGGAACCAAACGGACCGCCGAGCACCAGGCCCGCGGGGCGATCATGTTCGACGCTGCCGAGGACCTTTCACTCTACGACGGGATGCACGTCGTTCTTCGTCCGGACAAGATGCTGCCGCGCGAGATGCAGGAGCTGATGGCGGAGCAGTACCGGCGCTTCTACTCACTGCGCCGCGTCGTCGCAGCCGCGCTTCGCGGCACGTTTGCGCGTTTCCGGCGACTTAGCCGCGCGCAACGCGCCTACCTGCGGCAGCTTGGATTCCGACGACGGCTGAGGCAATGGGTGCGCTTCCATGTGGAGTACAAGTTCGCGCCGGTGACCTTCCTGGCGATCGGCTGGGCGCGCATCAGGGAGTTCACGCGCGACCCGGATTTCGAGAAGTACCTCTCCCGGCTCGACTCGCGGTAGAGCGGCGCACCGCGACTCGCCGCCTACTCCTCCACTGCCGGCGGCTTCCGCATCCGCTTCTTTCCGGCAACCCGCGTCTTGGCGTCGAGCCTGCGTTGGCGTGCCGCGCGCGAGGCCCTTGTCGGCTTGCGCTCCGGGTCCACACGCTGCATGTCCTCGAGCTTGAGCCGAAGACGGCGCACGCAGTCATGTTTGTTGCGTAGCTGGGAGCGCTCCCGCTGGCACGAGACACGCACGCCCGTGGGACGGTGCACGAGTCGCACCGCCGAGTCGGTCGTGTTCACCGACTGGCCGCCCGGCCCCGAGGAGCGAAAGACTTGCACGTCGCATTCTGCGAGCAGCGCCTCGTCGGTCTCGGGTATGCGGTAGTCGTCCACGATGGCCCCGCCCTACGGAGCGGACTCCTCGGTGAAGCCCGTCTCTTCCCAAACGCCCGCACGCAGATCGAGGTGGAAGCTTGCGGCCCAGGTCGTGTAATCCTCGTACCAGCCAGCGAGATCCTCGGCGTTTATGCCTGCCAGCGCGCAATCTACGTTGCTGTTGTACTCGAAGTCGGTGCAGTAGAGGTTCGGATGAGCCGCCGCGAAGTCCTTCATGATCTTGACGGCCGTGGAGCCGCCCATGATGCCGTCTCCGCCGACGAACGCCTTCAGTCCCGAGGGACCCGTTCCGGCGTGTACCCACGTGGCGCCGCTCGCCTCGTCCACGTAGGACATCGCGGCGTCGCCCGCGCCCTCGATATCGCCGGAGATGGAACGGTCAGCGAGAATCGCGAACCTGAACTCGGGGACCGCGTCGGAACGAGCTATCACACGGAAGGCAGCCCAGTCCTCGGCCCCCTCGATGGTGGCGAACTCGGTCGCCTCGAGGCCGGGATAGAAGTGCCGCAGCATGCGGTCGACCTCGGCGAGGTCGACGTTGTCCGCTGCATTCGGTGCGGGCGCGATAGCTTCCACCGGCGCCTCGGTCGCGGAGTCGGAGCTCGATCGCGCGACGAACAACGCACACGCTGCGAACGTGCCGAGGATGCCGCACATAAGCAGCACCAGGAGCACGACGGCGACTATGATCCAAGGGCTGAACCCGCGCTTCTCAGGTGTGACCGGTGGTGCGCCCGCAGGGTTCTGGTCCACGACTCCTCCTTGCGTTGTAGGTCACTCACAGCATACCCAATCCAAGTTTCTCAAGATTCCATGCAATCAGGGGTTGACTAGTGTGAAGTTAGTAGTATTGTGCAGATGGTAATGGTACGAAGTGCGCAACGCTTGCCAATCACGAATAGAGGTGAAGCCATGACCGAGCATGACGAAGCGATGGTCCGCAAGTTCCGCAAGGAGCTCAACGGCGGCACCGTCTCTCTTGTGCTGTTGGCGATCCTCGACCAGACACCCGAACCGCTGTACGGCTACCAGATCGCCAAGCAGCTGGAGGAGAAGGCCGAGGGAGCGATTCCCGTCAAGCAAGGGACGCTCTACCCGGTACTGAGGTCGATGGACGACAACGGACTACTTGAGAGCACGGTCGAGCCGAGCGTGTCGGGGCCACCGCGCAAGTACTACAAGATCACGGAGGTCGGCCGGGAGGTCCTCGGCCAGTGGAAGGTGGAATGGATGAGCACGCGAGATTTCGTGGACTCGGCTCTGAAGGGGGGCATGGGACGATGATTGAAGAGTATCTGAACTCGTTGAAGACGCGGCTCGCAGGAGCAGATCCCGCGATCGTCCAGGACGCCCTGTACGACGCCGAGGAGTATCTGCGCAACGAGACAGCGAGCATGCCCGCGGGCGACGAAGAGGCCGCATGGGCTCGCATCGTGGAGTCGTACGGCACGCCGGAGGAAGTGGCGGCGGCCTATCTTGACACCGAGGTCAAGGTTGCAGCGGCACTCAAGCCCGTCGTGACCAGGGTCGACAACCGCGGACCGTTGGCGAAGTTCTTCGGGATCCTCGCGGATCCTCAGGCGTGGGGCGCGGCGTTCTACCTGTTGCTTTCGCTCGTGACGGGCATCGTATACTTCACGATCGTGGTGACGGGGCTGTCGCTGTCCGCGGGGCTCTCGATCCTCATCGTCGGAGTCCCGATGATGCTCGCGTTCCTCGCCATCGTTCGGGCGATCTCGCTCGCCGAAGGCAGGGTCGTCGAGGGTCTCCTTGGCGAGAGAATGCCGCGGCGGCCGCGGCTTGCCCCGGCACGCTCGGACCTCTGGGGTCGCATCAAGTGGTGGCTCACGGACTATCGCACGTGGACGACGATGCTCTACATGGCGCTGCAGCTTCCGCTCGGTATCACCTACTTCACGACGATCGTCACGGGCGCAGCCGTGTGTGCCTCTCTGATCGCGGCACCTGTGGCGCAGCTCGTGACAGGTCAGCCGATGTTCATCATGGGCAGCTACGGCTACTTGATCGAGCCGTGGGCGGCGCCGCTGGTCATGGCGGTCGGAGCGCTCGGGTTCGTTCTGATGTTGCACATCATCAAGCTCGTGGGCCGGCTGCACGCCGGGTACGCGAAGGTCATGTTGGTCGGGAACTTCTCCGAGAACCGCTAGGTTCCGGTAGGGCAGGAAAGGATGAGGGTCATGAAAGGCAAGAAGATCGCGCTCGCGCTGGCGGCAGTCGCCGTGATAGCGCTCGCGACCGGGTGCACCCGGGTCGACCTCCGGGAGGAGGGCGGCTCGAGCACCAAGAGCGTCGAGCTCGGAGGTGCGGAGCGGGTCAACGTGCGCCTTGAGATGGGTGCAGGCGACCTGACGGTCGGTGGCGGAGCGAGCGAGCTCATGGACGCCGAGTTCTTCTTCGGCGACGGACGCCTCGAGCCCGAGGTCGACTACGACATCACCGGTCGCGAAGGTGACCTCAAGGTGAGGCAACCAAGCGTGCGCTCGTGGTTCCCGTGGTGGAGCGAGTACCGCAACACCTGGGACATCAGTCTCGACGAGAGTGTGCCGATGGATGCGCGCCTGAGCCTCGGCGCGGGCGACGTGACGCTGGATCTCGGCGAGCTCTACCTCGAGAACCTCACCATCGACGCGGGCGCAGGTTCCATCGACGTGGACCTGTCCGGCTCCCGCTACCTCGAGGAGTTCAGCCTCGACGCAGGCGCGGGCGAGATATCCATGGACTTCTCCGGCAACCTTTGGGAGCGAGATCTCGACGCCCGGGTCACAACGGGGGCGGGCGAGTTGAGCCTGGTCGTTCCCGCCGACGTGCCTGTCCGCTTGAGGATCGAGGGCGGCATCGGCGAGAACGATGTCCGAGGAATGACGAGTGACGGCGAGCGCGAGTGGGTCAACGACGCCTACAAGGACCGCGTGGCCGGACCCACGCTCACCTTGGATATCCGCCGAGGAGCAGGGCAGGTCACGGTCGAGACCCGCTAGATGAGCTCCTTGGCTTGACGATAGATCGAAGCGGGCTCGCCCCGAGCGGGCGGGCCCGCGGCACCTTGAGAACAGAACAGCTATTCAGGAATAGAGATCGCGTCGACGGGGCACAGGTCGATGGAGTCGCGAATCGAGCCGTAGAGCTCGGGCTCGGGGCTCTCGTTGATCACGTAGGCCAGCCCGTCGTCGCGCAGACGGAAGACCTCGGGGCAGGTTTCCTCGCACACTCCACAGCCGGTGCAGAGATCTCGATCGACCACCGTCTTCATCGTGGCCTCCTCGGGTCGGCGATGCGCCTGACGCTCTGTGCGCGTTGCTTGCTTTCTACCCCTGGGGAAGGTGCCGAAACCGTGGTATGTTCTCCACGCGTATCGATCACTGGGAGGGGGAGCGATGCCGGGCGAGGAGTATCAGCGCATAAGGGTGCTCGTTGAAACTGGGGAGCGCAGCTTCAAGGGATACATATTCAAGCCGCAGCAGGGCGATGGCTTCCGACTGTCGGACTACCTGAATCACTATCCGGACAAGTTCTTGCGCTTGTCGGAGTGCGAAGTCACCGAGCGCGGCCAGCACTACCGGGTCGGCGACAAGCAGGGCTTCATCGCCGTCGCGGTTTCCGCGATCACCTACATCGCTCCGATGGAGGGCGAGTAGCTGCAGGAGTTTGCCGGTATGGGTGACGTAGTCGTCGGCACGTGTTCGTGGACCGACAAGACCATGATCGAGCGGTGGTATCCGCGCGGGGTCTCCTCGGCGGAAGCGCGTCTGCGCTATTACGCGGCCAGGTTCGACACCGTCGAGGTCGATTCCACCTTCTACGGACTCCCGCAGCGGGCACATGCCGAGAACTGGGTCCTGCGCACGCCCCCGGAGTTCACCTTTCACGTGAAGGCCTACGGGCTCATGACCCAGCACGAGGTCGATGAGCGGGCACTCCACCCCGATCTGCGCGGCTTCTCGCACCAGATCACCGACCGTAGCCGGGTGCGCGATCCCGAGCCTGCGATGGTCGAGGCGTCCTTCGAGATCTTCCTGCGTGAGCTCGAGCCGCTGCGCGAGTCCGGCAAGATGGGCGGCGTGCTCATGCAGTTCCCGCCGTACTTTGCGGCGACCTACGAGCACCGGCTGCACGAGCACCTCGACTATCTCGAGTACGCGCAGGAGCAGCTCGACGGCCTGCACATGCTTGTCGAGTTCCGGCACCCCTCGTGGGTGAAAGGCGACCAACTCGCGCAGACGATGCGGTTCCTGGGCGACCGCGGGATGACCTACGTGTGCGTGGACGCGCCTCAGTTCGCGCACCGCGAGACGATGCCGCCGGTCACGGCGGTCACCTCGGCCTGGGCCTACGTGCGCTTCCACGGCCGCAATCGCGACACCTACTTCGGCCGCACCGCATCGGCCGCCGACCGATTCGACTACCTCTACACGGCCGAGGAGCTCGCCGAATGGGACGAGCCCGTTCGCGAGCTTGCCGGAGAGGCCGATCACACCTGGGCGATGTTCAACAACTGCAGGTACGACTACGCGCCGCGCAACGCGCGCGAGATGGCCGAGATCCTTGGCGACGTCGTCGGGGAGCGGGCGAGCGGCACGCCGAGCGGTGTACCTGCCGAGGAGACTGCTGGCGCTCCCGGCGAGGGTGAGGGCGCGTCAGCCGGTCACGACGACACCGGCGAGCAGCTGGGGTTCGGCATCTAGAGACGGTCCCGTTCTTCCTGAGAACGTTTGCGGGCCCACTCACGGGTCCGCGTATGGCCACGTGTCGGCAAGACATACTGGTGCGACGTCGCCGAGGACGCGAAGCTCCATCGGGTGCGGTAGGGCGAATAGCCGGTTGATAGCCGATGAGGAAATAGCGGAAACTGCACAGGTAGTGTGATATACTGCAGCCACAGTCTGAAGGGTTTCTGATGAAGCCGAACGTCACAGTCCGCGAGGCTGCGCGGATCCTGCGTGTCACACCCAGGACGATCCGCAACTGGGTCGCCGAGGGCAAGCTGATGGGGAATCGCGTCTCTGAGCGCGTCATGCTCATCCCTCTGAGCGAGGTCGATCGGCTCGCCGGCGTCGAGACGCGGCCCGATTTGTCCTCGGTGATCTGGGATGTGGATCTCTCGACACTCGATGAGGTGCGCCACTCGGACTTCATCATGCGGCGAGTCCTCGACGCCGGTCGTCCCGATCAGGTGCGCTGGCTCTTCCTGCGATATGGCGAGGATGCGATCGTCGAGTACCTGGAGCGCGATCGCGCGCTTCCCCACAGGCGAAAGGTTGGCTGGACAGAGCTTCTCAGGAGACGCCGTGAGCGAACTGCATGAGGAAGTCTTGGCAGCGCCGACTGCGGGGATTTGCGAATGCCTCGGCACCCAGGCGGAGCTGGGTGTCTTCTATCTCGCTGGTGGGACCGGGGCCGCGCTGCAGCTGGGGCACAGAATCTCCGAGGACCTCGACTTGTTCACCGAGCGTCCGTGGTCCTGGGTCCGGCTGAGTCACTCGGTAGGAGCCTGCGGAGCCGTGTCCGTCGATCGCCAAGGCGAGGGGTCGTTCGTCGGGTCGATCGATGGCGTGCGCGTGAGCCTATCCGAGTATCCGTACGTGCTGCTTGAGGAGCCCATACCCACCCGGTTCGGCATACCTGTGGCAGGGCTCACCGACATCGGCTGCATGAAGCTCATCGCTGCCGCGCAACGTGGCAGCCGGAAGGACTTCGTCGACCTCTTCTACATCGGACATGCAGGCTACGACATCCGTACCCTGATGAGGGCTCTCGAACGCAAACTCCCTACAGTCGCCTACAACCCGGTTCACATCCTCAACAGCCTCGCGTATTTCGAGGATGCTGAGCTGGAGCCGGACCCGATCATGCTCGTGCCGTATGAGTGGCGGGCTGTCCGCGAGTACTGTGCGAAGCAAGCAGAAGCCCTGCTCGATGATATTCTGGGGTGAACGCCCGGGTGGTCTGTCGAGAACTTGAATCGATAGTGAGATTCCGTCGCAGAGGGCGCCGATAGCGTAGTACGCGTGGAGGATCCGAGGACCCCATGAGGATGGAAGATGTCGCCTAACCTGAGCTTCCGGGAGTTCATCGAGCGCGTCGAGAGCCGAGTTGACGGCTACTCGATCGAGACCCTGCGGGAGATAGTGCTCGACTGGGCCAAGCACACGCCTCCCAAGAAG
>JAUXNU010000115.1 GCA_030682655.1 Actinomycetota bacterium
CAACTCCCACGGCGGGCAACTCCCGGTCCCGGTCAACATCCTCTTCGAGGAGTTCGGCAACATCCCTAAGATCCCTGAGTTCGTCTCCATGCTCACGATGGCCCGGAGCCGCGGGATCCGGCTGCTCATGGTCGTGCAGAGCATCGAGCAGCTTGAGCGCTATGCCGAGGGGCGCGTTGAAGCGGCCTCGCTCATCGGCGGCAACTGCTCGGCGATCGTCTACCTCGCCAGCGCGTCGGGCAAGACGCACCGGCTGATGAGCGACCTAACCGGCACGAAGACGATCATGGTTCGCGACGGCGGATCCTCTCAGCGCAATGGCGGGGGGCTTGTGGGGGCCAGCCACACGACTTCGCGCTCCGACAAGCTGACGTCGCGCCCCGTCCTCATGCCCGACGAGATCGCGCGCCTCTCTCCCGAGGTGGACGGCGCGCTCGTGGTGCGCCGCGGGATGAACGCTGCGCTCTTCCCGGTGCCGGATCTCTCGCTGCTTTCAGTCGACAAGGCGTTCGGCCTCGGTGATCCCAAGCACGCGAGTCACGTGCGGGCCGCGCGTCAGGCCGCGCGCGACGTCCACGTGATCGACCTGCCGCCGATCTGGCATGGCGAGGAGCTGCTCCCCGAGGGGCTCAAACTCTTGGGCCAAGAACGACCGGGACCGACAAGGGCGCCCGCCGAGCGCGTGGGCGTAGACAGATGAGGGACTCGACGAAGGAGAGTGGAGCGATGAGGGGACTGTACGGGAAGGGCCGCGCCGCGCTGGTGGCCGCGACGTTCGCGCTGGCCGCGGCGACGCCCACAGTCGCGCTGGCTGTGACAGACATAACCGGATTCTTCGCCAAGATCGACACGCTCGCCAAACAGGTACAGGCCGGTGTGACGCTGATCTTCGCCACGATCGCGGTCATCGGCGGCGGCGTACTCATCACCATGGCAGTGCTCACGCAAGACGAGCACATGCGCCGGCAGCGCTGGCAGCAGTTCTGGGGCCTGCTCGCCCTGTGCATCGCATTCGCCGTGCTGCCGTGGCTCGTCCCGTTCCTCATCACGCAGTTCGGCTAGAGCCCTCATGGACACCATCACTGCATGGTGGAACGGCTGGCTCGTCGGCGTGTTCAGCGGCTTCTTCGACATGATCGCCAAGGTGCTCATCAATGTCGGCACGTTGTCAGCCGCGCTGATCCACTGGGCTCCCGTCGTAAACGCCATGACCACGGTGCAGGTGTTCGCCACGGCCGTGCTGGGTCTGAAGGTCGGGCTCGATGTGTACTCGCGCTACATCCTGCAGCTCTCCGGCGAGGACAGCGACCCGCTCGACTCGGTGCTCATCCGCGCCGCCGGGGCGGCCGCGCTCATCTGGTCGATCCCACTCGCAGTCTCGCTGGCCGTCGATGTCGGCAACAAGCTCACGAGCGACGTGCTGACCAACTCGGCTGTCGGTGC
>JAUXNU010000116.1 GCA_030682655.1 Actinomycetota bacterium
AGGCCCCAAGCTGGTCATTCTCCGGCCACCAAGCATAGGCGAAGGCGATGTTGTCGGCCTCGCCATAGCTCGGCTGGGTGTATGCGAACGAGAGCGACGATGAGTAGTAGTCGGCCGTCTGCGTGAGGTTGAAAGTGGCGCGACCAGACGAATTGTCCGTATACAACGGCCACGTGGCGGCGCCCGTTCCGGCGCACCACAGACCGTACGAGCCGGACTTCTTGCGCTGGGTGATACGACCCCAGTAGGCGTTACCGTTTGCCGGGTAGACGATGATCGGCTGTATGACGTAGGAGGGCGAAGTCGCAGTCTCGAAGCCTTCGGAGAGCATCGTGGCAGGCGTCTGCGGGGGAGCTGCCGCGAGAGCCGTCTCCGGTACGAACAGGTACCCCGCGAGAAGAAGGCCAAGGACCGAAGCATATCGGCGGATCATCGGAGTACCTCCACTTAGAACGAATCGGGAAAAGCGCGGGCGATTCCGGCAGCGATGTCGACAAGCCCGGCGGGATCGCCGGACCTCGAGGTCACCACCGCCTCGAACGCGTACCTTCCGCGCACGAACGACACCGAGACCAGGCGTCCGCCGTCAGTACCGGCGTAGGCCATGACGCCGTCGATCTCTACACTGCTTGCAGCGTTCGGGTAGGTCTTCTTGCTTACCGAAGTGATGAATGCCGCAGCGGCGGCCGGTGTTCCCCGGTCGTGAACCGCAAGGAGCACGCGGGAGACCGTGCGGACATCCGGCGAGCCGGGAGCGGGCTCTCCGGACACGACCGCGTCCCCGCCCTGAGAGATCACGGTGCCGAGCACATAGCCGGGCACCGTCTTGGGCAAGAGCAGACGCAGATCGCTCACCGCTGAGAGGAACGGGTCGACGCCGGGCTTGGGCGCAGGCGTCGGAGTGGGCTCCTTGGCGGCCTGCTTGACCCGGTCGAGGAGCGTCTTCGCGCTCGTGTTGTCCGGGTTGAGCGCGAGCGACTTGGCAAGGAGTTCGAGCGCGCGAGTCGTCTCGTTGCTGTCGGCAGCGATGAGCGCCTGCGTGTAGAAGTCGGCGCTGCGGTCAGCGGGTGTGAGCTTCGGCGGTTTGTCGGCGGACTCCTTGGGCGAGGAGACGGCCGCGACACCGTATATGACCAGTGCCAGCCCGACGATACTCGCGAGAGTCCACCACAGCTTGCGCGAGCGTCCGCTCGTCTTGGTCTTGCCTGCCCTACCCATCATCATCCCTGCTCACGCCCCTGTCGCGGGGCTCTCGGAGGTGCCGGCCTCCGTGCGTTTCACGAGCATACCCCACGAAGCGTCAACTGTGCCAACGCGCGCTCACGGGCGCGCATACGTATGCGCCGCGCCACTCGTGTGACACTCGGTCACGCATGTGCCACCATCGCCCGCGTGTGTGTACCCCAGAT
>JAUXNU010000117.1 GCA_030682655.1 Actinomycetota bacterium
CTAGTAGTGCATTCCCACAAGACCATTACATATTAGGCTACAATAGCCATGATGCTGTCCCGACTCTTGACGGAGGCGATCATGGCGGGGAAGACGAGGCGTGCGGCGCTCGTGTTGACCGAGGAGCAGGAGACGATGCTCAAGGGACTGGCCGGGTCGAGAACGGCGCCGGTGCGCGAGGTTGAGCGCGCCAGAGTGCTGCTGGGCTACTCGGAAGGTGCCTCGATCACCGACCTGCAGCGGCGGATCGGTCTGAGCCGTCCCGCGATCTACAAGTGCATCGACAAAGCGCTGGCGGCGGGAGTGCAGGCTGGATTGAAAGATGCCTACCACCGTCCGCACGAACCGGAGATCAGCGATGAGGCCAGGGCGTGGGTGGTGAGCATCGCCTGCACCAAGCCCAAGGACCATGGCCTGGCCGCCGAGCTGTGGACGATCTCTGAGCTGGCGCGGTTCGTGTCCGAGCATGCCGGAGCCGCGGGCTTCCCCCGTCTGGCGCGTGCGGGCAAGACCACCGTGTGGCGCGTCCTCGACTCCAACGACATCAAGCCCCACAGGATCCGTTACTACCTGGAGAAGCGTGACCCGGACTTCGACCGCAAGATGCAGGAGGTGCTGATGGTGTATCGGGAGGTCTCGGTCCTTGCCGACGGAAGCGGACCCGATTCCGTCTACACCGTCAGCGTCGATGAGAAGCCGGGGGTCCAGGCGCTCGGGCTGACCGCGCCGGACCTGCCGCCGGTCCCGGGCAAGGCTCCTTGTGCCGGACGCGACTACGAGTACGTCCGGCACGGCACGGTCTCGATCCTGGCCGCGATCGACCTGCACTCGGGTCACATCCTCGCCAACGTGGAGGACCGTCACAGGAGCGTGGAGTTCATCGGGTTGCTCAGACGGCTCGACGAGTACTACCCGCCAGACGCGACCATCCGCGTGGTGCTGGACAACCACTCGGCCCACATCTCGAAGGAGACCATGGCCTATCTCGGTACCCGGCCGGGCAGATTCGAATACGTTCACACGCCCAAGCACGGCTCCTGGCTCAATCTCATCGAGTGCGTGTTCTCCAAGATGGCCAGGACGTTTCTGCGTCACATCCGTGTTGACTCGATCGACGAGCTGAAAGCGCGCATCCTGCGGGGCATCGACGAGTTCAACGCCTCGCCTGTCGTTCTCCGCTGGAACAAGTTCGATCTCGAGGTGGCTTGATGTGTAACTATTCTTCAGGAACGAAGTACTAGTGGCCTACGTACGGAGGTGATCGTTGTGGAAGAGAACATTGCTCAGACATACGGCCTCGTGCGCATGGTCGCAGTCGGGCTTGTCGCGCTGCTTGCGCTCGTAGCGTTCGTCCTGCAGACCAGGCCACGCCATTTCGGAGTGGTCGGCATGTCGATCCGCGCGCTTGTCGCTATCGCCGGTCCGGTCGTGCTGATTGCGTACACACATGTACAGATGAACTGGCTCATGGTCGGCGTCCTCTCCGTAGTCGGGGCCGGTCTTGGCTTCGTGACCGGGCGCGGCTCCAAGTTCACGGAGGTCAAGGGGCGGCCCAAGATCAAGAAGTCGCCTTGGGCGGCGCTCGTCACGGCGATCGCGTTTGTCCTCGCTGCCGCTGCGCTGTTGTACGGCACGGCTGGCCTGTTCTCGGCCTCGCTCCTGCTCGTGTTCCTGGGGGCGGCGATGACTGTGGGCGCGACCGTTGCCGAATTCGCCAAGTCAGGTGGAGAGAAGGCGGCGCCTGCCGCTCCTGTGTTGGCGCCGGAGTAGTTCCGCGATGCCTGCATCGCGTCGGAACGTAGTATCGGAATAGTGCGAAGGGCAGCTCCTGGGCTGCCAGACTGGGAGGTCTTGATGAAACGCGCGGTCTCGGCCCTACTCGCAATCGTACTGGCAACGTCGGGATTCCTCGGGGGGTGCAGCAGTCTCGGCCTGGGAGGGTTGAAAGCCCCGTTCACCACCGAGTAGGAGATCGGCGAGGGGAACATCGACGCGTTCCTGTGGAACGACACAGTCGAAACCGCGATGACCGGTGGGCCGTTCTACGACGGCGCGCAGCCTCTGCCCTCGCAGAACACCGAGGAGTTCGACACCGCGCGCGCGGCCAAGATCGACGAGATAACCGCCGAGGCCGACGGGATCGTGAAGGCATGCGAGGCGGCCAAGCCGGCGATGGCCGAGCTTCGCACGGCGTATGCGGACTACCTCGAGATCGTGTACAAGGCCGATCCCGCAGTGAAGGACATCGCACTCGAGACCCTCTCGCAGGTCGCGCTTGTTGGCACGAAAGAGGCGATCGGCGAGGCGCAGTACGCGTCGTTGGCGTCGCAGGAGCCGACGCAAGCCTACACCGCCGACATGGCTGCGTACCTCGCGGTCTCAAAGGCCGTCGACGTCGGCGGCCTGTACCTCGAGGACGTGAATACCATCGCGGGCTACGCCGCGGTGATGATCGACGGGCTCGCGGACAGCTCGGACGCGAAGGTCAAGGCTGCCAACAGCGACCTCGATTTGAAGATGGAGAAGCTGCTTGGCGATGCGCTGAAGGCGCTCGAGCCTGTCGCGGCCGGTATCGCGAATGTGAACGCCGGACTCGAGCAGCTCGCCAGCGCCGACTACTACTTCTCGCGTGAGGCGCTCGGCTGGATGGACTCGCAGATGGCGGAACTCGGTCCGCTCGTCGATGGGCTCGAGCCGCGCGAGGGCATGACCGCCGAGGACGTGCAGGCCATCAAGGGCTTCTACGCGGCGACCAAGGAGTGGAACGGCGCGCTGAACGAGCACTTCGCCTCGCTCGACACCTCGCGCGTCATCGCTGTCCCCGGCGTGCCGATGCCCGGCATCGGGCCGGAGCCTGCGTACGCTGCCGATGGGGGCAAGTACGAGGCGGGCAAGGACTACGGCGCCGCGAACGACGTGCTCCAGATGCAGGCGAAGGCCGAGCCGCCGAAAGAGGGCTGGCTGTCCTCCGGTTGGGGCGCGGTCAAGGGCGCGTTCGGCAAGGCGAAGACGGTCGTTGGCACCGGCGTGGATGTGCTCAACGCAGGCGTGTACAACATCTCGCGTGTCGGCACCGGTATCTGGTACGGCAATAGCGGCAAGGACATCGCCGACGACATCGGCCGGAACACGAAGGACCTTGTCGACAACTACAAGAATGGCGTGTCCGGGGCCGACACCCTCAAGACCGCGGGCGACTACATCGATGATGTCGAGAAAGGGGCCGGCGAGGCGGCCGGCGGTGCCACGAGCTGGACCTTCGAGAAGATCTTCGGCAAGGGCAAGATCTCCGGTACTGCAGGTTGGGCGGTCGGGGGCCTCACCAAGATAACCACCGGCATGTTCACGGGTATGGCGAAGGGCATCTACAAGGTCGCGAACAAGAAGTCCTCCTCGGCGGATGTCGCTGTAGGTATCGTCGAGATCGTGCTCGGCGCCATCGGTGGCAGCAAGGTCATCCTCAAGGGCAGCCAGATTCCCGGCCTGCTGAAGGGCGCCAAGGAAGGCATCGGTGCGTTCAGCAAGACGCTGACCTCGCTCGTGGGGAGTGCGGTGAACGCGGCCGAACGCAAGCAGGTAAGCAAGGCGATAGTCGACCTGCTCATCAAGAAGGGGCTAACGAAAGCCGAGGCGATGAACCTCGTCTCCAATTCAATCAAGCTCGAGATCAACCAGGCGGTCGGGCAGCTCATCAAGTCGAGCCGCGACGCGATGATCAAGAAGATCCGCGACCTCATTGCCGGGGGCGGTGCGGGCTTCCTCTCCAACGCCAAAGAGACCATCAAGGGATCGCTCGCCGATCTGCTGTCCAAGGGCTTCCCAAAGACCCTGCAGGGCTATCTCGATGCGGGAACGACCATCATCGGAGCGAATGCTACGGACTACCTCGACAACCTCATCGCCGCCGGGCTCACCGACGGCCTTCTGACCGAGCTGATCACGTCGGCGCTTGCGGTGCCACCCGATCCCGCTCAGGTCAACGGCAGCTGGAGCGGCTCGCTGATCATCGTCAAGGTCGACATTCCCGAAAGCGAGCAGAAGACCGCCGACGAGGCGGGATGCGAGCAGGTCTTCAAGCAGCTCGAAGGCAAGAAGCAGGCTGCGACGTTCGTGTTCAAGCTCAACGATTCCGGCAGCGGCACGGTCACGATGAACGCACAGGGTAGCTCGGGCAGCGGTCCCGCGACCTACAGCGATGGAGCGCTCAAGATGACGGTCACCAGTCAGGGCACGACATACACGATGAGCGGCACCGTCGCCTTCGAGAAGAACGGCGGCATGAAGATGTCCGGCTCGTGGACCGCGCCCTATCAGAAGTCCAAGATCATGATGTCGGGCACGTTCTCGGCGGCGAAGTAGGTCGATGCACAAAGTACTGCTGACGATTCCGCTGTTCGGGCGCGGATTCGAGGTGTCGTCGTACCGGGCGGCGTTCATGGTCGCGGCTGCCTTGGCGGTGGCGCTCGCCTGGTACGTTGCGACCCGCCGTGGTGTGTCTCCGCGCGACGCGCTCGTGGTGTTCGTCGCGACGGCGATCGCGCTTCCGGTCGGCGCGCGCCTGTGGCACATCGCAACGAACCCGTCGATCTATGCCGAGGACCCATCGCAGATCTGGAATCTCAACCCGACAGGGTTCGCGATGTTCGGTGGCATCGCGGGAGCGGCAATCGCGGGTCTCGTTGTCGCCCGGGTACGCCATGTCGACGTTTGGCGGCTTGCGGACGCGGCCGCGCCTGCGCTCGGTGTCGGGATCGCGATCATGCGGCTCGGCTGTTTCGCGAACGGCTGCTGTTTCGGGCGACTGACCGAGGGGTGGCTTGGTGTGCTGTTCCCGCCGGGGAGCTACTCGCACCTGTGGGAGATGGCCCACGGCTACGTCGGGCTCTTCGACGCGCCGCTGCCGGTGCATCCGACGCAGCTATACGAGGCGGTCGGGGCTCTCGCGTGCGCTGGGGTCGCGGCGGTGCTGATGGCGAGGCGAGCGCCCGACGGGGTGCCGTTCCTGGCATTCGTGGGGCTGTTCGCGATCGTGCGCTATGCGAACTGGACGCTTCGCGTGCACCCCGACACGCTCACCGACCCGGCCATCTACTGGCCGATCTATGCGGCGACGGGGGTCGCGTGCGCGGGGCTTGCCGTGTGGCGGTGGCGGGTTGCGCTGGCGAGGCGGACAGGAGACGGCGCCGCCGGGTGATCAGAACAGTCTGCGCACGCGGAACCTCCCTCGCGGTCCGCTCACATGGTATCCTACGCGCGTCCGGTTCCGCCTCGAACTCGCCGAGGAGCGCGCCGACCGCGCATGAGCAGCAACGAATCACGAGGGCTTGCAGGCCCTCCGCCTTCCGATGAGGACTGGATCCTCGCCGAGCGTCCCGAGCATCCCGAAGAAGCCTGCGGCGTCTTTGCCGTATACGCGCCGGGGCAAGACGTCGCTCGGCTGACCTACTTCGGGCTGCACGCACTGCAGCACCGCGGACAGGAGTCTGCCGGCATCGCGGTGGGTGACCACGAGACGGTCACGGTCACAAAGAACCTCGGCCTCGTGTCCAGGGTCTTCAAGGAGTCCGATCTGGACTCGCTGACCGGCGAAGTCGCCATCGGGCACACCCGCTACTCGACGACCGGCTCCTCGACCTCGTGGGAGAACGCGCAGCCGCACCTCTCGGCCATCGGCCACCAGGTCATCGCGCTCGCGCACAATGGCAACATCGTCAACACCGTGGAGCTGCGCGATGTCCTCAAGAGCAACGGCGTGCGCTTCCGTTCGACGACTGACTCGGAGGTCATCGCTACCCTCATTGGCCACTTCACGCCGGAGCATGGCTCCATCCGCGCGGGTATTCGCGACACGATGGAGCTCATCCGAGGCGCGTATGCCGTCGTGGTTCTGACCGAGGAGGCCGTCTACGCGTTCCGTGACCCCCACGGCCTTCGCCCGCTCGTCCTTGGCAAGCTGGACGGCACCGGATGGGTGATCTCGAGTGAGACGTGCGGGTTGGACATCATCGGCGCCGAGTTCATGCGCGACGTCGCGCCAGGCGAGATGGTCAAGCTGAGTGCCAACGGGCTCGAGGCCGAGCAAGCCATCGCGCCGCAGAAGTCGAGTCTGTGCATCTTCGAGTTCGTGTACTTCGCCCGACCCGACAGCGTGCTCTATGACTGCACGCTGTACGAGGCGCGTCGCCAGATGGGTGCTTTCCTGGCCGAGGAGTCGCCTGTCGAAGCCGATCTCGTCATGGGTGTGCCCGACTCGGGCGTGCCTGCTGCTGTCGGCTTCGCGCAGGCAAGCGGCATCCCCTTTGGCGAGGGTCTCGTCAAGAATCGCTACGTCGGACGTACGTTCATCTCGCCCTCGCAGTATCTTCGCCAGCAGGGCATCCGCCTCAAGCTCAACCCTCTGCGCCACGCCATCAAGGACAAACGCCTCATAGTCGTGGACGACTCGATCGTCCGAGGAAACACGTCCCGCAAGCTTGTGCAGCTCCTGCGCGACAGCGGGGCTGCCGAGGTCCACCTGCGAATCACCTCGCCCCCCGTTGTCTGGCCATGCTTCTACGGCATCGACACCGACACGCAGGAGCAACTCATCGCCAGCTCCCATAGTGTCGAGGAGGTCCGCGACTTCATCGGGGCCGACTCGCTGGCGTATCTCTCGCTCGATGCGCTAGTGTCCTCCACAGGTACCGACAAGGGCGAATTCTGCCGCGCGTGCTTCGACGGGGAGTACCCGATCGAGATCCCCGAATCGGTCAAGCGCGGCAAGCTTTCGCTCGAGCCGCGCACCTGAGATGGCAGCCCGGCCTGACCGAGCCGCGCGCGGGCGCACACACGATCCGTTCCTGCTCGTGCTCGTCGTCCTCGCGGTCCTCAAGGCGTGGCTCATGCGCTGGCTCACCCTCGGATCCGCCAACCCTCTTCTCGCTCTCGTGCTCGAAACCGCGGCGATCGTGCTCTTCCTTGGCCTCGCAGATCTGATCTGGCCAAGGAGATCGCACCTTGCCGATGTCGCCGTCTATGCGTTCGCGTGCTTCGTGATGTTCTCCAATGCGATGTATGTCGCCTACTACGACCTGATCTTCGACGTGCGCCTCATCGCGGCCGCGAACCAGGTCGGATCGGTCAAGGACATCATCGCCGAGCTACTGCGTCCGATTCACGCGCTGTTCTTCCTAGACTGGCCGCTGGTGGCGGCGTGGGCCGTGGGCATGCGCATGCGCTCGCGGGCCGGCCGACTCGCGAGCGAGCGCAGCATGCGCGTGATGGCAGCGACCGCGCTGGCGCTTGTCGTGTTCGGGGTGCAGATGCTGCTCGTGACGCGCGTGCCGTCCTCGGCGGACAGCACCGCGGTGGCGGAGCTGCGCGGGGTTGCGGCCTACCAGATCGCGGGCGCGCTTCGCCGACCGGCCAAGGCCTCGGCGGTCGCGTCGGTCGAGCCGACGGCCACGGTGGATGAGAACCTCTCGCCTGCCGAGCGCTTCCAGCGGCGCATCGAGGCCGTACGCGGCGCTGACGACGGGCCCCGCATCGCCGGGTTCAAGCCGGGCGCATACAAGGGCAGCAGCGTGATCATCGTGCAGTTCGAGGCGCTGCAAGACATGCTCGTGAATGCCAAGATCGACGGCGCGGAGATCACGCCGAACGTCAACGCCTTGGCCGAGGAGAGCTGGTACTTCCCGAACATGTTCTCGCAGATCGCCGGTGGCAACACGGCCGACGCTGAGTACGCGCTCGTGACGTCGCTTCTTCCGCCGCGCGGCAAGGCGGCCTCGATCGAATACGCCGACCGGGAGCTGACCTCGCTGCCGCGGTTGCTGGGAGAGCGAGGTTATCGATCGATAACGCTACACCAGAACCAGGCGGAATACTGGAATCGCAAGGAGCTCTACCCGGCTCTCGGGTACTCGGCCTACTACGACCGCGAGTCACTCCCGAAGAAAGACAACATGTGGCGCGGTGCTTCCGATGAGGTGCTGTTCGCGGAGGGCGCGAAGGTTCTTGAGAGTCTGGAAGCCAGCGATACGCCGTTCTTCTCGCTCTTCGTGACGCTGTCGTCTCACGCGCCGTTTCGGTACGTGCCGCCCGCCCGCAGGCCGCTCAAGATCTCCTCGGCCACGCAGCGCAGCTCGAAGATGGGCGAGTATACGACCGCGCTGAGCTACACGGACATGGCATTCGGCAAGTTCGTGGCCCAGCTCAAGAAGTCTGGGCTGTACGATTCCTGCATCCTGGTCGTGCTTGGCGACCACATGGGTATCAAGGACATCTCGCCGGAGGGAGGCGACAAGGAGCTGCTCGACGAGATCCTCGGACGGCCGTACACGTACGCCGACCGGCAGCGGGTGCCGCTCATCATCCACCTGCCCAAGCAGCGCGAGCCGCGTCGCGTGGATGCCGTGGTCGGCATGACCGACTTCATGCCAACGCTGGCAGACCCGCTGGGCATAGACTTGTCGGCGACGCCGCATGTCGGGCGCGACGCGTTCCGTGAGGGCTACGAGCTGGTGCCGACGCGGACGTACTTCCCAGGCGGCGCGTTCGTGAACTCGCGTGTGGTGTTCCTGCCCAAGCTGTCCTTCGACGACGGCCGGGCGATCGACGTTGTGACCGGAGAGCCCGCCGAAGTGACCGAGGCGGAGCGGAGGGACTTCGAGAACGCGCGGCTCCTTGGCGAACTTGCCGATGAGTGGGCGCGCGGTCTGCCGGTGCGTCCAGACGCCGGCGGCCGCGAAGGCGCGATCATCCCGAAGGACCTGTGATGGGAGACATGCTCGACGCCGTTGTCCTGGGCGGAAGACTTGCCGCCGGGTACAACCCGCTGCTCGCTGTGATCGGCGCCGCCGTGTGTGCGGTGCTGCTTGCAGTCGGCTCCGGTCGCTGGGGCGCGAAGGGTGGCCGAGGAAAGCGCACGGCACGGATCCCGCGCTCGCGGCTGACTCTCGCGCTCGGCGAGCTGGCCGGCGTGTGGTTCCTTGGCGACGGTGCGATGGTGGTGCTCGCGGGCATCGACCTCGCGCAGGGCGCGCAGGGGCTCGCGGGGGAGGCTGCGGGGTCGGCGGACTGGATCGCGCTCGCGATCTGGGGGCTCGGGTCGCTCGCGCTCGGGTACGGGCTGCCGGCGTGGGCGGGCGCGTTCGCGGGGCGGCGCGTGACGCACGGGACGGGGTGGCTTACTGCGCTCTCCTTGGCGGTGGCGGTATCGCTCGCGATCTCGGTGATCGTGTCGCGGCTGGCGGGGTGACGTGGGGTAGAATCGCTTCGGAAGCAGGAGCCGGAAGGGGAGTCATGACCGATCGCGACGACAAGCACCCGATCAGCTACCGCGACGCTGGTGTCGACACCGGCGAAGGCGCGCGTGCGGTCGAGTCGATCCGCGATGCGGTGCGTTCGACGTACCGGCCCGAGGTCATCGGCGACATCGGCGGATTCGGCGGGCTGTTCTCGGCGGCGGCGTTCAAGGACATGGCCGACCCCGTGATGGTGTCCGGCACCGACGGCGTGGGCACGAAGCTCAAGCTCGCCCAGCTGCTCGATCGCCACGACACGGTCGGCATCGACCTCGTTGCGATGTGCGTCAACGACATCCTCGTCACCGGCGCCGAGCCGCTGTTCTTCCTCGACTACGTCGCGATCGGCAAGCTCGACAGCGAGCGCATGAGCGCGATCGTCGGCGGCATTGCCGAAGGCTGCCGTCAGGCGGGATGCGCACTCGTCGGCGGGGAGATGGCCGAGCACCCCGGCGTCATGGCCGAGGACGACTACGACCTCTCGGGCTTCTGCGTCGGCGTGGTCGACCGGTCCAAGATGATCGACGGCAGCTCGGTGGCGCCCGGCGACATCGTGCTCGGACTCGCGAGCAGCGGCGTGCACTCCAACGGCTTCTCGCTCATACGCCGCGTGCTCGTGGACGGCCACGAGGACGCACTCGTGCTCCCGCGCGTCGACCTCGGCGGAGCGACGCTTGCCGACACGCTGCTCACACCCACGCGCATCTACGTGCGCTCGGTGCTCGACGCGATCGCGCAGGTCCCTGCCGCGAAGGCGCTGGCGCACATCACCGGTGGCGGCATCACTGAAAACCTCGACCGCGTGTTGCCTGCGAACTGCGACGCGCGCATCGTCCTCGGCTCGTGGAAGGTGCCGCGCATCTTCGAGATCCTGGCCAAGGAAACCGCGCTTCCTGCCGAGGAGCTCTACCGCACGTTCAACATGGGAATCGGGATGGCGGTCGTCGTCGACCCGAAGCACGCGGCCGGTCTGGCAGCGGCGTTGCGGGCGGGCGGCGAGAGGGTATTCGAGATAGGCGAGATCGTGGCCGGGAGCGGGAAGGTCGTCTATGGCTGAGAAGAAGATGCGCATCGGCGTGCTGATCTCCGGAGGCGGTACGAACCTGCAGTCGATAATCGACGCGTGCGAGGACGGCCGCCTGGACGCCAGAGTCGTGGTCGTGATGAGCAATCACGAGGGAGCGTACGGCCTGAAGCGCGCCGAGAAGGCGGGCATCCCTGCCCTTCATGTGGATCGCGCGGCGTTCGAGACTTTCGCGCAATACAACAGCTTCATCCGCGACACTCTCCTCGAACGCGAGGTGGACGTGGTCGCGATGGCGGGCTACATGAGGCTCCTTGGCAAGCAGGTCCTTGATGCATTCCCGAACCGGGTGCTGAACATCCACCCGGCGCTGCTGCCGTCGTTCCCCGGCGCATCGGGCATCCAGGACGCTTTCGATTTCGGCGTGAAGGTGACCGGCGTGACCGTGCATCTGGCCAACGAGAAGTTCGACGACGGCTCCATCCTCGCTCAGGAGTGCGTGTCTATCGCCGAGGACGACACACTCGAATCGCTCGAGGCCAAGGTCCACGAGGTCGAGCACCGCCTCTTCCCGATGGTCCTCCAGTGGATGGCCGAGGACCGCATCATCGTCGAGGGCAAGAAGGCGCGAATCCTGCCGCTGCCGTAGCGCGAGGCACTGAGTCGTAGCGCCAAAACACCCCTTTTGAGCAGCCGGTTTAGACTTTGGATAGACGCTCTCGTCACGATTGTGTCGTACGTTGGCACAACTCGTGAGGGGGAGGTGTGGCCGCGATCATGGCTCACCAAAGATGGAACCGCCAGCGCGTTGACTGGCAGGCCTGGAAGGACGACGGGCTTCTGGTCTTCCGGGAGACCGACCCGGAACAGCCCATGAAGACGATCCGTGTCGCCTGGGAGAAGGTTGTTTACGCACGGGCCGCGTACCTCCGCGAGGAATGGGAGGAGAGCGACGTTCAGCTGCGGATGGCATTCGCTCGCTCTACGCAGGCGATTCTCGAGTCGTACGACCTTGAGCTCACCAGGCTGGCGGACCTCGATCTCTCCTACCGGGTCGCGGTCGAGGTCTTTGGCGAGCGCATGGTCGATCCGATCTTCGAGCGTGCGCAACTCCTGCGACGCATGATGCCCATTCGCGTCGAGGTGACCGAAGACATGGAGGCGAGAGTGCGCCGCAGCGTGGCCGCTTCGTCCGAGTACGTTGCTCTTTCGGAGGGCTACGTCTTCTAACTTGCGCTCGAGCCGCTACAATCGAGGTTAGCACTGCCCCCGGGCCGCGATTTCGCGATCCGGACCGCCTGGCAGGTCGGCTCGAGGGAGAGACAAATGGATCAGGTGAAGGTAAAGCGCGCGCTCGTTTCGGTCACCGACAAGACCGGAGTGGTGGACTTCTGCAAAGCGTTGCAGGAATTCGGTGTTGAGATCGTCTCGACCGGTGGCACCGCCCGCGCGCTCGCCGAGGGCGGCGTGGATGTGCGCCCGATCGATGACCTTACCGGCTTCCCCGAGATGATGGACGGACGCGTCAAGACACTCCATCCGCGCGTACATGGCGGCCTGCTTGCCCGTCGCGACGTTCCCGAGCACATGGCCGCTGCCGAGGAGCACGGTATCGGCATGATCGACATGGTGGTCGTGAACCTCTACGCGTTCGAGGCGACGGTGGCCAATCCCCAGGTCACGCTCGAGGAGGCCATCGAGAACATCGACATCGGCGGACCGAGCATGCTGCGCTCCGCGGCAAAGAACTTCGCCAGCGTGGCAGTCGTGACCGACCCGGGGGAGTACGATGCCGTCCTCGGCGAGATGCGCGACACGGGCGGAGCCACGCTCTATGACACCCGCAAGCGTCTCGCTACCGAGGTCTTCCGCAAGACGAGCGCCTACGACAGCGCGATTTGGATGTACCTGTCCGAGTACACAGGCCAGGCGTTCCCCGATGAGGTGCGCTTCCGGCTCGAGAAGGTTCAGGACCTCCGTTACGGTGAGAACCCCCACCAGCTCGCTGCCTTCTACCGTTTCGCGGACAGCAAGGAGCACACGCTGGGGCGCGCCGAGCAGCTCCAGGGCAAGGAGCTTTCCTACAACAACATTCTCGACACGGACGCGTGTTGGAGTGCCGTACGCGAGTTCGAGGAGCCCGCGTGCGTGATCGTGAAACACATGAACCCGTGCGGGACTGCCATCGCTCACGACATCATGGTCGCCTACGTGCGGGCGCACGAGTCCGATCCTATCAGCGCATTCGGCGGGGTTATGGCGTTCAACCGGCCCGTCCCCGCCTCACTGGTTCAGGCGGTCTATGACAACGGCCAGTTCGTCGAGGTCATGATCGCACCGGAGTTCGAGGCGGACGCCCTCACACTTCTCGCCGAGAAGCCGAACATCCGCGTCCTGCGCACCGGCGGGGTGCGGTCACTCGCGGGGCACTACGAATCGCGAGCCGTCGAGGGCGGGATGCTCTGCCAGACCAGCGACAGCGTCACCGAAGATCCTGCCGACTTCCAGGTAGTCACGCGTCGCGCGCCCTCCGATGAAGAGATGGCGCAACTGCTCTTCGCGTGGAAGGTCGCGAAGTCCGTGAAATCGAACGCGATCCTCCTGGCCAAGGACTCTGCCAGCGTCGGCGTCGGCGCCGGTCAGATGAGCCGCGTGGACTCGGCCAAGATCGCTGTCGAGAAGGCCGGAGTCAAGGCGAAGGGCGCGGTGGCCGCCAGCGACGCGTTCATGCCCTTCCCGGATTCGCTTGAGGTCTGTGCAGCTGCGGGAGTGACCGCCGTGATCCAGCCGGGCGGTTCAATGCGCGACCAGGAGTGTATCGACAAAGCTGACGAGCTTGGTGTTGCGATGGTCTTCACCGGACATCGCCACTTCCGGCACTAGCGCGCGGCGCGGTCCGCAAGCATGATGCAGGCGACGGGGGGAGTTGCAGGATGCCAGAGCAGGCACTTCGCGAGACGATTCGAGTGCAAGATGGGAAGATGCCACTCCTTGACCGGCATCTTGCCCGCCTCGCTGCGGGCGGATGCGATTCGGAGATAGTTGCGGCTGCCCGGGCCGAGGCGTTGCACGCTGCATCTGAGTGGACCGCCTCGTACGGCCGCCTCGCGCTGATCGTGGCTTCCGATGGACTGGTGCTCGCGGAGGTAACCGCCGAGCCATCCACGATCTGCATTCCCGGCGGGCCGCGCGTCGCGCTTGTGGAAAGCGAGATCCCGCGGCTTCCGCCCGGTGGGGCAAAGCCGGCCGACCGCTCCTTCTGGGATGTTCCGCTCGATATCGCGCGAGGCCGAGGAGCCGACGTCGCGGTGCTCGTTGACTCAGATGGCGCTCTCATTGATGGAAGCCAGGCCACCGTGTGGCTTGCTATGGGTCTGCAGGTCTTGACGCCGCCCTCGCCGCCCGCCTTGGCCGGGGTCTCTCGGTCCGTAGTGCTCGAAGTCGCACCGAGATTCGGCATCGAAGCTGTCGAGACCAAGCTGGGAATCGACGACTACGAGCGTGCGCAGGAGGTATTCCTGACAACCGCAGTTGCGGGAGCGGTGGCCGTTCGAGACCGGGGCGGTTCGGTGAGCGAAGCGTTCGTCCGCGTGTTCGAAGACCTGTTCGGAGGCGCCGCCTGTCCCTGACGCGCGACTTCGCGCAAGATGTGACCGACCGACTCGCCGTATGCCAGCCCAACCCGGGCATCCCGCGGCGCCGACCCGAGAGGGTGAGCGCTTGCTGCCTGCGACGACCCGGCCCGAAGCGGACGTCCTTGCGGGTCTGATCCCGGAGTCCTCGCCGCTGCTTCTCGCTCCCTCGTCGTCCGGCGGTTGGTTCGGTGGCGAGCATCTCGCATGTCAGGAGCCGGTCGAGATCCATACGGGCGCTTCCGTCGGTGACGTTGCTGCGGTACTGACCGCGTCGCTGGAGTCACGCCGCCCCTCGTGCGCTGCGGCGCTGGTTCCCTACGAGGGACCGTGCCGGGTGCACGTGTACGATGGCGGGCTCTCGAGTACCGACGGCGTCTCGTGGGAGCCCTGGGGTCGCGAGCCTGCGACGGCGCGGCCAGGTGCGTTCGAGCCACCAGTGCCGGTTCTCGAGGGAGCCGTCGCGAGCGTCGACGCGACCGCGTACATGCAGGGTGTCGAGCGCGTCCGGGCCGCCATCGTCGACGGCAACGTGTATGTGCTCAACCTCACCTACCTGCTCGAAGGACGCGCAGCGTCACGGCACCCCGGTGAGCTGTTCGCCTCGATGCACTGGCGCTTCGGCGCGGAGATGTCGGCGGTGCTGGCATGGCCCGAAGGTGGCGTGGTTTCGGTCTCGCCCGAGCGCTTTCTGTCGCTCGCGCGAACCCCGGACGGCTGGTCGGCGATGGTCTCGCCCATCAAGGGCACGCGCCCCCGCGGACTGTCTCCCGAGGAGGACGTGCGTCTTGTCGAGGAGCTGCGGTCCTCGGCCAAGGAACGCGCCGAACACGTGATGATCGTGGACCTCGAGCGCAACGACCTTGGAATCGTATGCGTGCCGGGCACGGTGGCAGTGACGCGGCTCTTCGACATCGTGCCCACGCCCTACTGCCACCAGATGGTCTCGGACGTGACGGGCCTCCTGCGCGAGGACGTCGGTCTCGCCGAAGTGCTCAGCGCGACGTTTCCGTGCGGGTCGGTCACCGGGGCGCCGAAACGCGCCGCGATGCACATCATCGGCGAACTCGAGGCGGGGCCGCGCGGCGCCTACACGGGCGCGCTGATCGTGGCGCGGCCAGGGCGGCTGGACTCCTCAGTGCTGATCCGCACGCTGGAAATCGGGCCCGGGGGGTCGGCGAAGTGGGGGACCGGGTGCGGCATCACCATCGATTCCGATCCTGCCGAGGAGTGGGCGGAGTCGCTACTCAAGGCGCGGCCCGCGACGACGTGAGACTACCTTTCACCGGTGAGATACGCCAAGATGTCGGCGGGCACGTCGAACGGGCGGCACCCCGCCCGCGCTACCGCCAGGGAGAGAAGTGACGAGCAACAACACGAGTGCGGATAGGGGCAGTCGCGGGGCGGCTATCGTCGTCGCGGTCGTGTATGTGCTGCTCGCCGGATTGCTCCTGATCGACGTCGCGCGGGCCGGCACGCCGCGGATCTACCCGCCACGCAAGCGCGCGCAGACGCTCCTGGAGATCGCGGAGCAGAGTGGCCGGGTGCGGGCAATCAACCCGGTCATCGCGATCGCCGCGCGTGAGGTAGGCAGGCCCGATGTCTACCTCGAGATCCCGGAGGACTATGCGGATCTGCTGGCCATCACCCCTGACAACTTCGACGGCAAGCCCACGTCGACCCTGAACTCCGGGCTAATGGCGCCATTCATCGGCGGCCGGGTGCGCAAGGTGCCGTACGACCCGGTCCTGTCGCAGGCCAAGACGGCGCGCCTCGAGGCCGATCCGACCGCGATCACCCTTCCGCGCGATGTCTGGGCTGTCGCGGGCGCGGATGACGCCGCGGTCGTGCGCCTGTACGTCGATACGACGCGGACGCGCGTCTACATCGCCCCGATCGGCCTGGCCGAGGAGGGCGCCGAGTGAGTCCGGCGGGCGGCATCGTGCTGAGTGTAGTCTCGCTACTTGCCGGGTGGGTCGGGCTTTGGCCCCTCCGGCGTCATCTCGGTGCAGTCGGCTACCATCTGGCGGCCTACCCCACAGGACTCGTGCTCTGGCCTGTCGTCGCGGCGGTGCTCTCAGTCCTTCGCGTCGAGTATCAGCCGCTTCTGCCCTATGCGCTGGCGACCGCGGCGCTCTTCGCTGTCGCACGTCTGGTGGCCCGGGACCGGTCGGACGTCGAAGGTCACGGGGTCCCCGTTTGGAGCTACCTCGTGTGGGGCGGCGGCGTGGTGGGCGTGTCGGCGGTCATCGCACTGACCGGCTACACGGCCGCAGGGTATGACAGTCTCTTCAACTACGAGGCGTGGGGTGTCTGGATCTTTGACCAGGGAACTCTCAGCCGCAGTATCATTGGGTCGTTCGGAGCTCTGATGCCGTCGGTTCACGCCGCCAATCGCTTCTTCGGCTCCGACTGGACGGCCACTCCGTATCCGGTACTCAGTCTGCATGTGGCCGCGCTGGTCGCGACCGCCGCAGCCCGCTGGGCGAGGGGCTGGGTGGGGATGGCGTGGTCGACAGCCATCGCGTTGGTCGCACTCGCGTTCATGGTGTCCGTGCCTTCCTACGTGCACCACTCGCTCTACGTTCACAGCCATATGATCACGGCTGCGTATCTGCTGCTCGCTCTCCTTGGCCTGCAGCGGGCATATCTGGGGGCCGAGGATGACGGGTCCTCGCCGTCGGATACCGCGAGCGACGCCTGGCTGCTCGTGGCCGGACTTGCGTCGGCTGGTCTGGCGCTCACGCGAACCGATGGCATCGCCTACGTTGCGATACCTGCGGTCGTGGGTACCGTCCTGTGGCTCGAGAGCGGGAGGTCGTGGCGCTCGCAGGCGATCTTCGTTTGTGCGGCCGCGGTTCCTATCGCGACGGTCTACGGCTCGGCGTTCTACAGCTTCGGGTTGTGGCCCGCGAAGAAGCTGAGCGGCAAGAAGGCGGCCGCTGTGCTTGCGGGTCTCATCCTCGGCTCCGCGTCTACGCTGGTGATAGGCGCACTCCCGCGTGTTCGTGCATGGCTCGGCCACCGCAACCGCGCGCTTCTGCTCGTGTGCGCGCTGGAGGTTGTGGGTCTTGCGGGGCTCGTCGCGCTGCGTCCGTCGGGATTTGCGGAGTCGACGCGGAACATGGTGACGAACCTGCTCCGGACGGGCGGCTACGGCTACCTGTGGTACTTCGTGTTCGGCGCGATCGCGGTGTCTTTCGCGTGGGGCCGTCAGTGGCGCAGTGGCCGGTGGCCGCTGTACCTGCTCTTCGCCATCGTCCAGTTCTTCGTCATCGCGGCGGCGGTGCATGGCGTCGGCCATCCGGGGCGACTCAATCCGGCAGACAGCTTCAGCCGCGTCGCATTCCACGTCGTGCCGCTTGTGTTCTGGTACGTGGCGATGGTGGTCGCGACGCTCGTTGCGGAGTATCGGGGGCGCTAGGAGCGGTTCTCCTTGGCCATGTGGATCGTTCGCTGCGGGAACGGGACCACGATTCCCTCCTCGGCGAAGCGTGCGTGGAGGCGTTTGATGAAGGCGTGCTGCACGAGGAAGCGCAGGTCGTAACGCTCGGCGCGCATGACCACGCGCATCTCGATGGCGGAGTCTCCGAAGGCGACGAAGCGTGCGCTCGGCTCGAAGTCGGGAACTCCGCCATAGGTCTCACGCATCACGGCGCTCGCGACTTCGACGGCCACGCGCTCCACCAGGTCGAGGTCGCTCGCATATGCCACGCTGACGGGCACAATCACAGCGTGCTGCTCGTCGAGTGACGTGAAGTTGGTGACGAGCGACTTGCCAAGGATGGCGTTCGGCACGACGACGAGGTCGTTGGAGAGCATCTTGAGGGTCGTGTTTCGCCAGGTAACGTCCTGGATGTAGCCTTCTTCGCCGGTCTGCAACCGCACGAAGTCGCCCGGTTCGATCTGCCGACTCATGAGCACCTGGACGCCAGCGAACAGGTTCTCGAGTGTGGGTTGGAGCGCGAGGCCGACGGCCAGACCTCCGACGCCGAGCGCGGTGACGAGCGGCGTGATCGATATGTCGAGCGCGGCGAGTCCGATGAGCGCGCCCACGATCACGATCGTGCCGCGTGCGAGATTCACGAAGATAGTGCTCGACGGCAGAGGCGTGTCCTCGCGCTGGGTATAGATGCGGATGAGTCGGCCGGCCAACGCAGCGGCCTTCAGCGTGAAGACCGCGATGAACGCGAGTTTGATGCCGACGATCACGGCGCTATCGACGCGCGAATCGAGCGGAAGCCGCGCCGCGGCGATGCGCAGACCAAGGAGCAGCGCGGTGATCGTTGGCAGCCAGTGGACCGATTGCGCTATGGCGGTGCCGGTCTTCCGGCCGCGAGCCCTGGTGCGCGCGAGGACGACTCGGTAGATGACGAAGTCGACAGCGACACCGGTAGCGGTCCAGATCGCGACGAGCGTGGCGGCCTCGCCATAGCGTTCGAGCAGGGTTGTAAGCACGCGTTCACCTCCGTGGACGGTGCAATCGTATCACTGGCGAGTGATGTCACCGCACACTGGCAATCGCACTGAGCTGCTACGCGTGCGGGTACGCCAGGATAGCCCTCTGATATGCGTAGGAAGTAAGCCCGACCTCCGGCTTTGGCTCGTGTGTCACATCGGTTGGGACAATGCGGCCACAAGCATCGCTCGCCCAAGGTCGTCGAAGACTCAGGAGCCGACGGTTGTCGCAGCGGCAGGTGCTCAACCGACACAGGCGGGAAACCCAGCCGGTCATGGCCTCCACGCAATCGAGCCGCCCCCGATCAGGGACACTTCACTGTCTGGACAAGAAACTGGCGACTGGGGATAGTCATGCCAACAGGGGGGCCTGGAGAGAGCGTTTGTCCGGGGAATACCGGTCCGCTAGACCGTGTGAGAGCTCGGTCTCTACCGAACGGGGGATGGCCTATGGGTGAGCGTTGGTTGGCATGCCGTCTCGGGAAGGTACTGGGTCTGACGTTGGTGGTGACTGCTCTGATGCCCTCAAGCGCCTATGCGTACTTACTACTACAACGGCGGATACCAGAGCGTCTACAACCGAGGCGTGGCGGCATCCATTGAGTCACAGAATCCGGTCGTAGGAGGCGGAGACGCTTCCTCCTCGGCGTGGGTGATGATCTGCAAGCTAGCTGGTGGAACCGGCTATGAGTACATGCAGATCGGCTGGACCGAGGACCACGCGGTAACCGGTGAGGTGCCGCGCTTCTTCTGGGAATGTTCCAACAGCTACTATGACTGGGACATCGTGTATGGATCTCTGTCGGGATCAAGTGGCACCCACTCATTCAAGATCACAGACGATGCAACCAACTACTACTTGCAGATTGATGGATCCACGAAGACGACGAAGGCGAAGAGCACGGTCCCGTGGACGCCCAACGCCATAGAGATATTCGGGGAGACGTACTATCAGACCGACCAGTGTCCAGGAACGACCAGCAATCATTGCAGTTTCGGTCCCGTGTCCTACAAGACCACTTCTGGTGTATGGGCTCAGGCATCCGTGACCGAAGACATCGACTTGTCGACCATGGCCAACGATCTTCAGAACGGTGAGCGATCGTGGACCATCTGGGATACCCGATACTGAGCAGAAGGGGTGACAACGTGCAGAAGCACTCATCGTTGGTTCTTGCTCTTGGCGTGGTCGTTGCAGCCTCCTGCGCTGTCGGGATTGCGGTGGCAGACGGCGTAGCCGTGAAAACCGCACCCTCGGTGGCTGTGGTTCCCGGTTCGGCCGCATCGGGTGAGACCCAGACGGGTATGATCGTCGACGCGGCAACGGAAGCGGAGCTGAAGGATCTCGGAATCAGGCTCAAGTCGTCCGGGGACGAGAGCGTGCGTACGAGCGATGCGGCGATTCGGACAGCAGAGAGCCTCTCCATCGCGCAGAATGCAAGCAGTGTCACTGCGACCTTTGCGCTTCTCTCGTACAATCCGAGCGACGGTTCGCTGAGTTCGGACGTACTCATCGATCGTCCCGTGTGGTTCGTGTCTGTCCGCGGTGTTGAGATTCGTCGACATGGTCATCCGAACATGCCGCTTCTTCCCGCTGACGAGCGCGACGTGTCAAGCGACGGGGTCCACACTGAGATGAACGTCATCATCGATGACGCCACGGGCGAGATACTGCAGATGTTCTCGTTCCGATAGCAGGCGTTCTTCACAGGACCAGCAGTAGCGGACCGACCTGGAGCGATCTTCGGGTCGGTTCGCTGTCTGAGTCAAGAACCTACGGACTCGCGTCGCGACGGGGCACTGATTCTGCCGGGCGCACGACCGGCGTCCGACTAAGGGTCTGGCACATAATAACCGTCGCGAAACCGCGCTGGCCATGTTACACTTCAACGCATGGATGGAGAGGCCGGCATCAAGGAACGGTTCGAGCTCCTGGCCCCGTTCCTGGATGAGCGCAGCCGACGCCTGGTTG
>JAUXNU010000118.1 GCA_030682655.1 Actinomycetota bacterium
CGCCCCAGAAAGTTGACCTGAAGCCGAACACCTTGTCATGCTGACCGCACGATCGCGTCGTCTCGCTCCAACCGTTCGGCTTCGACCGTTACGGTGTTCGGCTTGAAGTGGTACGGGTGTTCGGCTTCACTGGAATCCGCATTGGGAAGACAGATTCGAGGCGACCTCTGGATGTCGTCGCGTGAGAAGCTAATGAGGCGATCTCGTCGTGATTTTCAGCGACTCGACGGCGACTACTTCAACGTCCCGTGCTGGCCGGCTCAGACATCGGATGAAATACGTGACGCGGTCGAACACGGACTACTAGACTTCCAGCGCACATACCGGAAGGGTCGTCTCCCTGTCGACCTAGAGTGCTTCCGCGAACTGGCTCCACACATCAACTGGCGGAGTCTCGTGGATGGCGGTGCGCCTTCCTAACCAGAGCTTCGACCTGGCAAGCCTCGGCACGGAGAGCTACGCTCTCCCAAGGCGCGGCGGTGCCTCGCCTTGCAGGTCAAGCTCTAACACGTTCGACCTAACTCCCACGAACTTGACTCAACTCGCATCGGCGCGTACGGTATTACGTACGTGAAGGGAGTTCCCATGACCAACATCACCGCAACCGAGGCGCGCAAGCAGCTCTACAGGCTGCTCGACGAGGTCTCGGATTCGCACGAGCCCGTCCAGATCACCGGCAAGCGCGGAAACGCCGTGCTCGTCAGCGAGGATGACTGGCGCGCCGTCCAGGAGACGCTCTACCTGGTCTCGATTCCGGGCATGCGCGAGTCGATCATCGAAGGCATGGCCACGCCGGTCGATGAGCTCGAAGACGAGCTCGACTGGTGAGCTGGCGTGTGGTCTACACCAAGGCTGCGCAGAAGGATGCCAAGAACCTGGCGGCGGCCGGCTTGAAGTCGAAGGCACAGTCGCTCCTCGACATCCTGGCTGAGAATCCGTATCAGACGCCGCCGCCGTATGAGAAGCTCGTCGGCGACCTGAGCGAGGCGTATTCGCGGCGCATCAACATCCACAACCGACTGGTCTACGAGGTCCTTCAGGATGAGCACGTGGTCAAAGTGTTGCGTATGTGGAGTCACTACGGGTAGGTCGAACCAAGGCATCGAGCGGACGGCGTCAGGTAGAATCAACCAGTGGGGCATGGGCCGCCGCTCATGCCTAACACGTTCGACATCGGTGTGTGTCACTCGACCGGACAGGTAGACGGAGCGCCGACGGGGGTGCGAGTGAGTAGCAGCAACCGCCAGGCGTGGATTGCGGGAATCCTGGGTCTTTCCGGACTGATTCTGTTTCTCCTAGCCATGTTCGGGGACATGCCGTGGCTCCCCGGAATGGATTTGGTGATGACGGTGCTGCCTCCCGCCCTTGGCGGCGCGGCCATCGTCTTGGCGCTGCAACTCATGTTCGGACACTCGTCGGATTCAACGGAGTCGCAGCCTGTCTCAGCCTCTGGGCCAGGATGTGTGCCCATGAGCGTGGCGACCTTGGGGTGTCTCGCCGGGGCCGCGGTCTTCGGCGGCATCATTCTGTGGGTGGTCTTGAATCTCGTGTCGCCCATGTGAGATCTCCCTGGCCCTGCGGATTTCGGCACCAAGTCGAACCAGAGCTTCGACCTGGCAAGCCTCGGCACGGAGAGCTACGCTCTCCCAAGGCGAAGCGGTGCCTCGCCTTGCAGGTCAAGCTCAAGCACGTTAGGTGCACTAAGGGGGATTCGTGAACGGTTCTCGGCCAGCGGGTTCGCGAGTGGCTTTGTGGATCATAGGGTTCCTCTTCGGCTGGCCGTTCGTATCAGCGCTCGGCCTGGGCGTTGCGTTCCTCGTCGTGACAACGGATGTCGGTGTCGCGGTCGCTGCGACAGTGCAGGGTCTCTTCGTGACCGCGGCCGGATGGTACCTCGGTCTGTTCGCGGTTCATCGCGGCGCTGCCAGAGAGATCTGGATCCCGGTTCTCGTCGGCTCGCTGTACCCCGCTCTGATATCGGCGGCGATCGGTCTGGGCGGCTTTGAAGCCTATCGGCTGATGCAGCTCGAGACGTATCTCCTGGTCGCCGGGATCGCGCTGACGGCGCTCGGTCCCGCCATCGCCGTCTACCTTTCGGCACGACAGGTGATGGCTGCCGGAGTCCAGCTCGAAAGTGGTCCGTTCGGCACCTAACCCCGGCATCGAGCGGACGGCGCGAGATAGAATCAACATGAACGGCGAAACCCGCCGCTCATGCCGTAACACGTTGTGCGCAACAAGGTGGCTTAGGAGTCCTAGTGGCCAAGTACACGCAAGCCCAACGACTTGGTCGGCATGCTGAGCAGATGTTCGGCGTCTTCGTGGCGCAGCAGGGTTGGGTCTGGAACCCGACGGCTGCGGGTGCCGACTTCGGAGTCGACGGGGCCGTGACGATCGTGGACGACACGATGCAGGTACAGCCGCTGGAGTTTCACGTTCAGGTCAAGGCGGTCAAGCAGGTGGACGTCGTCGACAACGGTGTGTCGGTATCGTTGCCACCGATTCCTGCAGATCGATGGCGGCTGTGGCAGAGTCATCTCCTGCTCACCATGGTCGCTCTGTGGGAGGAAGCCAGCGGGGCGTTCTACTACCAGTGGGCTAGCGACATCGAGATTCCTGCAGGCCAGGCAACCCATCGCGCCCGGATTCCCAAGATCCAGCTCCTCGATGCAGCTTCCGCAGAACGCATCAGGAAACGCGTTGAAGCACACCGCGACGTGTATCGCAGTCTAGTCTTGAGCCGGGAAGAGATTGCGAAGTTCTTGCAGGTGTATGACCGCTTGAGCGATTGCCTAGATTTGTGCGTCGAGTTCATGGCATTCCTCGACTTGAGGGACCTTCTGCCTATCCGCGCTCTCCTCGATGACGACCACGGCGACACCGCCCCTAGTCCTCACCTTGACGAGTACAGCGTCTCGCTGCCACCCAGTTTGTCGGACAGCAGCGGCCGCTCAACCATCGTTGCGCTTGTGATTGCCGTTGTCCTTCACGAACTGGACAACCTAGTCGTGGAGCAGGAACCTTCCGCCAGCGGGGTTGTGCACCCTCTCGTCGATGCGTTGTCCAACGTCTCGCTGCGGGTGCGTGAGATCGAGCATCGCGTGAACGTCACGATAGGCCGTCCGGATCCACGGGAGGAGATCACTGGCCGCGTCGTCTTGCAGAGCGTGCCCGACACCTATGTCGCTGCTGTCCAATTAGGACTGCTGCTGCGAGATCTTCTGCGGGAGATGCGCCGCCTGTTCTTCCCGCCGCCGCCGGCCACAAGGGGTGCGCTCCCGATCACCACGCGCGAGCTAGCGGCCCGCAATGTGATGCCTGAGGGAGCGTGGATTCGACACTCCGGACACAGCGTAGTCCGCGAGGCGTGGGACGGCTTCATTCGTGACTACTCGCCATGACCCCGTCCTTGAGTTCGCAACACACGCCCGCCGGTCTTGTGCGCACAACAACGGGATCCAGCAGACAATACGCCGCCAGCGAGGTAGTCTCGCGTCGAAGCGGGGTCGGGCGGCGTATTGCAGCTGATCCCGAACAACGTTAGGCCTATGCGGGGGGACCGTGGGGGAAGCGGTGCGAGATATCGACAAATGGGCTGACGCCGGCATTCTCGCGCTGGCCATCTCCCTGTGGCTGTCATCCGCGATAGCCAACCCAGAGCGCTACGGTCTTCTCGACAGTCTGGTCATCGCCGGGGCCCTGGCACTTCTGTTTGCGGTCGCATCACGACGCGACGCTCGAGCTGATCTGAAGCTTGGGACCGCCTTGAGGGCCTACCTCTACGCTACCGCAACGATCAGCCTCACAATGCTTGCGATTGGGGCCATCGCCTTCATCGGCATCGCCGCCAAGAGCCTCGCCCTGCCGGGCGAGACGCCCCTTCTCCTCGCCCTGGCCGCAGGCACCGCCACGGCCTTCGCTGGCGCACTCATCGGCCTACGTGGTCGGGGGGTGGGAGTCGTCATGGTCGTTGCGGCGATGGTGGCGAACTTCGCCTACTCCACCTCTCAGCACGGCATCACCATCGTCGACGTCTTGGGGCTGGCTATCCCGGTCGCTGTACTCATGAGATCGCGCACAAGACTACGGTGGGGGCGGCAGGGCTTCGACCCCGCACTGTCCGGAACGGGTGACCGCAAGGCCTAACCAGAGCTTCGACCTGGCAAGCCTCGGCACGGAGAGCTACGCTCTCCCAAGGCGAGGAGGTGCCTCGCCTTGCAGGTCAAGCTCAAACACGTTAGCCCCAACCAAACCCCATCGGACCGAGCACCACAGATCCCTCTCCTAGGGTGGTCAAAGCGGGTTCAGATGGGACAGTGAGCGTATGTTCGTATACTCTAGAACGAGCGAGGCGCGTCGCCCCCTCATGTCAGACCGTCGTGATAGATTGCGGTCGGAGGGGGTCCGTCGCACGGCACAGTCGCAGCAGCGGACCGTAGCACGAGTCATGCGAGGGTGAGAGCATTGTCGCAACAGACTGTCATATATTCAGAGAACCTACACGACATCGGTGGGGCCGGTGACGTCCCGATGATCACACCGAGTGCGGTCAGCGCCAGACGCAGCTTCATGCGCCGGATGTTCGAGATGACCGTCGTCACGAGGTCGGCGAAGCGCATCAGCTAGCCGCCTTGCACTTCCGGCACCCGTCATAAAAAGCGCCGCCGATTCGCCATGTGGCACGAAACCGTGTCGAAACTGGGCGGGACGCGTCGGGACCGCGCGGGCAGGAGTACCGCCCGCGACCTGCGCGAATAGCGGCCTCAATGGCACTACACTAGACTGTATGAAACCCTTCGATTGGGACTCATAATCCCTTGGTTGCAGGTTCGAATCCTGCCGGGCCCACCATCACACACATGAGCAGCTCTCGAAGCGATCGTACACAGCGGGACAGAGGCAGGCGCGTCCGCGTTCTCGCGGTCGCGTCGGTGGTTCTGGCTACCCTGGTGGTTGCGGTCGTTGCCGGGGCCGTATGGCTCGCCAAGGAGAACGCTCCGGCAGCGCCAGAGGCAGTCCGGTCGACCGAAGCGTCAGCCGCAAGCGTCCCGGCGACCGCCACTCCTTCGGCAGATACCACTGCGGAGCCCGGGCCTATGGTCGAGGTGCCTGATGTCAGCGGCCACACCGTCGAGGAGGCCCGGGTCGTGCTCGCGGCAGTGGGCCTGGGGTGCGATGTCGTCGTCGATAGCGGTGTCAAACCGGCGGGCGCCGGCGACAAGCGGAGGGTCGTCTCTCAGGAACCCGTTATGGGGCAGCTATCGCGCTCAGGTGCGTGCGTGACACTTCGGGTGCCGCCTGAGGAAGGCAAGCAGGCGGTTTCTGCCGCCGTCTTCGTGGTCTGCATCGATCCGGGACACCAGTCGTCCTCGGACAACGGCAAGGAGCCCACCGGTCCAGGCTCGGCCGAGATGCGGGACCGGGTGCTCGGCGGAGCGACGGGGGTGGCGTCGCGGGTTCCCGAATACGAGATCGCGTTGCAGATATCGATGAACCTGAAGCAGGTTCTGGAGTCGCGCGGGGTCACTGTAGTGATGACGCGCACCACCAACGACGTCCGGATATCGAACGCGGAGCGCGCCGGGGTGGCAAACAAGGCGGGCGCAGACCTTTTCGTGCGCGTTCACGGGGACGGCAGCACCGATGCGAATGCGGCAGGCGTCTCAACTCTGTATCCCGCGACAAACGCATGGACCAAGCCGATCGCGGGCGACAGCAAGAAGGTGGCCTTGGCCGTGCAATCGAGCGTTGTGGCGTCGACAGGGGCGGTGTCGCGCGGCGTTGTGGCCCGGGGAGACATCACGGGGTTCAACTGGTCCAAGGTACCCGCCATACTGGTGGAGTGCGGGTTCCTGAGCAACGCTGTCGAAGACAGGCTCCTTGGAAGTCCGCACTACCAGGACAAGCTGGCACAGGGGATGGCCGACGGGATCATGAGCTATCTGGAGACGAAGTAGATGGCAGCCAAGGGATCGTTCGGACGGTCGCTCGCGGTAGGGGCCGTGCTCGGACTCGTCGTGGTTGCGCTGGTCGCCGTGGGCCTCTATGTGTTCCGGGGCGACGAACTGCTCGGGGTTTCCGGGTCACCGAGTGATCTGCTGGTGGTCTTGGAGACCACGGAGGCGGACGGGGCGCACGTCGCGGGCGTGATTCTGCACATCGAGGTGGGCGAGGAGACGTGCACGGTCGAGGTCGTCGATCCGCTTGCTCAGGTGACGCTGCCGGGGACGTCCTACACGGCGCTCAAGGACGCCTACCCGTTCGGCGGAGCCGGATCCGTCGCGGAGATCTGGGCGGACGAAGCAGGACGCGAGACTCCGTCGTGGGTCGCCCTGCCTGAGGCCGTCTGGGGCGAGATCGTCGATGCCGAGGGCGGAGTCGTCCTCGATGTCCCGAATCCGGTGAACGTATACGCCGACGGCGAGTTTGTCGCGATTCCCGCAGGCGCGGCCCAGCGACTGGACTCCTCGGCTATCAGAGGGCTCGTTGCGGACGTAGCGTTCAACAGCGAAGCCGGGTATGCCGATGAAATGCGTATCGGGATCGGTTCCGCGCTCTCGGACGTTCTGCGCGCGAACTGGGACGCGGTTGCCGATGCGGTCGTTGAGAAGCGCGCCAAATCGAACGTTTCGACTACAGCGCTTGGGGGGTTGCGTGAGCAGTTGCGGAGATAGGCGCCTGCCCCGTTGCTGGTGAAGTCCGGGTGGTACGGCTATACTCGGATACGGTTCTACGTGCGCTTTCATGCATCGCGTTACGTTCACCGGGGATTGCAGGAGTAGCAGTTATGACACAGCAGCAAGCAAGTCCCAAACCGTCCTTGGCGCGTGCCGCCATCATCCTCGTTCTCGCCCTCGCAGCTTTCGCTGCGGCGTTCTACTTCCTTGACGGGATGTCGCTGGTCGAGGACCTGCTTGGCGGGTCCGAGACGACGAATAACCTCATTCCGGCGAAACCGACGGAGACTACCGAGACCGCCACACTCAGGCTCCCACCAGGGATGACCGAGGAGTTCGCACTGCGCATCTGGCAGGAGCAGATCGACTCCCAGGCCAACATCCTGAAGCTGGTCGATGGCCAGGTGGAGTCGATGACTGTCTCCAAGGTCACCCAATCTGGAGATAGGGCGACGCTTGATATCGCGGCGCAGTTCTCGGATGGGACGTCGGCTCCCGGCCAGCTCGGTATGCGCAGCTTCGGCGGGAAGTGGTACTTCGCATACGTCAGCGGCATGCGGCGTGGGGAATCCGGCGGGTTGGCGGACGACGTGGGGAGCGGTGCGGGCGTCGAACCGACGTCTGCGGTTCCGGCTGTGGCGGACGTGGATGTGCCGCTCGTGAACACGATCCTTGAGCAGCAGGCGACAAGTTCGGCGGTTCTCGAGGAATATGCGACCGGCGCGGTGAAGAGCGTGCGGGTGGCCGACCGCGTCGTGTCTGCCGGTACTGTGACCCTTGATATCGTGATGAACGAGTCGCATGAGACCGGCTACGGGCAGATCGTGCTGATCTCGAAGCAGTTTGACGGCGAGACACACTGGTTCGTCGCGAAGTTCACAAAGCGGCAAGCCTCGCAGTAGAGCCGGGCGCGCCGAGACAGAGGACGGGGCAGATGGAGCTTCTGGACTACCTGAACGTCATTCGTGTTCGCAAGTGGGTCATCATCCAGGCGGTCGTCATTGTAACGGTGGCGGCCATTGTTGTGAGTCTGATTCAGCCCAAGGTCTACCAGGGAGAGGCGAAGGTCCTCGTCTCGGAGAAGGACAGTGGCGCTGCGCTGTTCGGGACCGTGTTGCCGGAGATCTCAAGCCAGCCCGAACGCGGTCTTCAGACCCAGGTTCAGCTGATGCAGCTGCGACCACTCGCTGAGAACACGGTTCGAGAACTAGGACTCGAGATGAGTCCAGAGCAGTTGCTGCAGAGCGTGGCTGTCTCCGCGATCGGTCAGACGAACATCGTGCTTCTGACCGCCAAGGCATCTTCTCCCGACAGGGCAGCAGAGGTCGCCAATACAATGGCTGCTGAGTATGTGGAGTGGTCGCGGGTCTCGAAGCGCGAGAGCATCAAGGCGGCTGCAAACGAAGTAGATGATCGACTTCAAGATGCGCGTGGCGAGATTCTGGCACTCGGCCGAAGAATCCACCAAGAAGGCAAGAGTGACGAACTAGCTGCCGAACTTCAGATAGCAGCATCGTCGTATACGACACTGGCTGAGAAGCTCGAGCAGCTCAGAATCAACGAGCAGCTCGAGTTTGGCTCAGGCCGGATTGTAAGTGCGGCGGTCGTAGACCCACGGCCCGTCGCGCCCGAGCCAAAGCGGAGTGCGCTCATCGGAGTTGCACTTGGCATGATTCTCGGGCTTGGCATGGCCTTCCTGTACGAGTACCTGGATAACACGCTGAAGTCGAGCGACGAGGTCGAGCGGGTGTTCGGGGCGCCCGTGCTTGGCACGATCCCTGTGGAACGAGTCGAGAAGGGCACGAGATCTCGCAGGTTGACCATCGTCGAGGACCCAGGCTCCTCCTCGGCGGAATCGTACCGGATTCTGCGCAATTCCCTGGACTTCATCAACTTCGAGCACGACATTAAGACCGTGCTCGTGACATCTGCAGCGCCCGGCGAAGGCAAGTCAACGGTGGCTGCGAACCTGGCCGCGGGACTGGCACAAGCTGGCAAGAAGGTCGTGCTTGCTTCCTGTGACTTCCGGCGTCCCACCACAGAGCAGTTCTTCGGGGTGAGCAACACGGTGGGTCTCTCGGATGTCCTGCTTGGGAAGCATTCATTGAAGGCTGCGTTGCAGCGACCGGGCGACGATTCATTGTTGGTACTCACTTCGGGGAAGATGCCAGCGAATCCATCTGAGTTGCTCGGATCACGGAAGATGGAGGCGCTTCTGACCGAGCTGAGTGAATGGGCGGACTGGATTCTTGTGGACTCACCCCCGCTCCTCGCCGTCGCAGATCCGGCGTCGGTCGCACGTTGGGTGGACGGAGTTCTGGTCGTGAGTCAAGCCGGGGTCTCGACGCGGGATGCTGGCAAGAAGGCGGTCGAGCTTCTCAACAACGTGGGTGCGAGGTTGATGGGCGTCGTCGTATGGGGCTTCGAAGAGAACAAGACCGGCTCAGGCTACGGATACGCCGATGGCTACTACTACGCGGGATACTACTCGGAGGCTTCGACGAGACGGATGCCCAGGGCCGGGGCTCGAGCTGAGTCGGCAGTGCAAGATCGGGCGCAATGGGTTCCTCCAGAGAGTATGGGTAGACGCTTCGCGGCCGCCACGGGCAGGGTCCTCGCTGGCCTTCTCGGGTTCGCGGGAGTGATGGCGGTGCTGGCGCTCGTGATCTACTTCCTCGACCAGTACTTTGGGTGGGGCGTGGCCCAGTCGATTCTGAGCGTGTTGGGCTAGAGTCAGTGCGATTGAGTATCCACGATTTCGATGGGCGTCCGATGAAGGATCAGTGGCCCCTGCAGATGAGCCCTATGCGCGGTGCACAATGTCCACACGAACCTGCGCCAGCGGGAATAGGCGACGACGAGGCGACGTTCGCGGGTTCCACTCTGTCACGCGTGTGCAGCGTATGCGGCGGCCCGGAGGGGTCTCGCATCATCCTTGCTGAGAAGATGTACGGATCGGGTGAGGAATTTGCCTACTCGATGTGTGGATCGTGCGGATCGCTCCAGATAGTGAGCGTTCTGGAGGAGATGAGCCGGTACTACCCTGCGGACTACTACTCTCTCGCCGGCACGCTCGGCAGCAGGGCACGCCTACGCCTACTCGTTCGTCGCGCGTCGCGTGTTCTTGGCCTGCGCGTCCCTCGTCTGGGTGAAGACCTCGAGTCCGTGCTGAGATGGTTGCCCAGGGGCAAGGGGCGCGTGCTTGACGTGGGTTCGGGTGCGGGAATCCTGTTGCGCAAGCTCCAGGCACTCGGATACGTGTGCCATGGCGTGGATCCTCATCTGAGCTCAGATGCTATGAGCCAGGGCATCGTGCTCATGCGCTGTGCATTCGAGGAGGTCCATGGCGAATACGACATGGTCATGTTCAATCACTCATTCGAACACATGTCTGATCCTCACGGCGTGTTCGCCCATGCAAGGACCCTGCTTGGCAGACGAGGGATTCTGCGGATCCGAGTTCCAGTCGTGCCCAATAACGTGTGGGACGAGTACGGCACAGACTGGCCCCAGCTGGATCCGCCAAGGCATCTGTTCACCTTCAGCATGTCTGGGCTTCGCTCCCTTGCGAGTGCACATGGCCTCGTTGTCAGGAGTGTTGAGTACGATGCGCGACCCTGGTCTCTCGTGGCGGCACGCGCGTACAGGGACGGTCGGAGGCTCCTCGACCTGTCACCGGAGGACCTAGAAGGTTCGAGCGCGGATCGAAGCTCGACGCAATCGGCCAACGAGGCCATGTACGGAGATCAGGTTCGGCTTATTCTGTCACTAGATGCGTAGTCTCTCTTGCTATCGTGTTCCGGCAATCTAGTTGGTTTGGAGTCTTCGTGGAGCGTCTCATCTTCCTTGCCGTTTGGCTGCTCGGACACCTTCTGCGACGTGACCGCCGCATTCGCAGCCTCGAGCTTCGCGAGGAAACGGCACACACGTCGCGGGAGAGGGCCCATCAGTGTAGGCAGTTGAGAGCTGAATGGTGAGCCTGAAGGACCTCCGCTCTCGCGTTCCGCGCGCGCCACGCTTGGTTGGCGATGTCTCACTCGTTGCGACCGCGGCGTATGCGGCGACGGCGGCCCAGCTGGTTCGGGGAGTGGTGATCGCGCGGATTCTGGGACCCTACGACATGGGCGCACTGGCGATTGTCGGTCTGGTTCTCGCCTACGCGCAGTACAGTGACCTTGGAGTGATTCAGGCCGCATCGAGAGACATCTCAATGCTCCTCGGCAAGGCGGAAGAAAGCAATCGTCTAGCGGCTGTGAAGTGGCACGGGTTCGTGGTGCGGATCTCGGGAGCCCTGGTCGTATCGATCGGGCTGATGTTGTATGTGATCGTCAGGCGTGAGGCCCTTGGCAAAGGGCTGGCCTTCGGCCTGCAGACTGCTGCGATCGCGGTTCTGCTTCAAGCCGGATACACGGCTCTTCAAAGCTACGCCACCGCGACCCAGCGTTTCGGCGCCTACTCATCTACCGTGGTGACTCTTGGTCTTGCGAACCTTGCGGCTGGCGTAGTTGGTGGGTGCTACTGGGGATTGGAGGGAGTGTACGTGGGGCAGTTGCTCGCGTTTGCGATCGTGCTTGTTGTCGCTGCCAAGAGCCTCGGATTTCCCTCACGCACGCCGCTCGAACTGGCACTGTTCGCGAGACTGGTGCGCTACGGTCTCCTTCTCGCGACCCTCACGTTTGTGGGATACAACCTCATCAATATCGATCAGGTGATGGTGGTGTCGCTGCTCGGACGAAGCCCTCTTGGCCTGTACACGATCGTGCTATACGCGGGTGGCGCGCTGTATCTACTGCCGACTGCGGTTGCAGCCGGCGTCGGGCCCCGACTGCTCAGGGCGTACGGTAGCACGGCAGATGTCCAGAGTGTACGTCGCCACACATGGCGGCCCGTATACGTGCTTTCAGTCGTTGCTGCAATCGCGATTCTTGCCTCGTGGGTGCTTCTGCCGTGGTTCATCGGGCTAGCGTTGCCCAAGTACGCTGCGGCAGTGGGGCCCTTGAGGATATACCTGGTGGGGATGTACTTCCTGAGCGTCAATCTGGGCGTGTCCACGATTCTCAGCGCGACCGACCACATGAGGGAATCCATCGTGATCGTTGCCGGTATCATCGTGCTTAACGTGGTTCTGGACATCTTCTTCGTTCGAGTCCTGGGGCTAGGTTTGAAGGGTATCGCTCTTGGTTCGGCGGTGACGTATATGGCGTACTACTGCGTTCACTTGACCTACGTCGCGTCGTTGTTCGTTGGTGACGTGTCTCAAGCGGCCGGCCGGGTCTTCGTTATCGCGCTGCCGGGCGCGCCACTCGTGGCGCTGCTTGCCACGTCGGCGCTGGACGGATCATTGGAGTCGAGCGGAATAGGACTGCAGGCATCGATTCTTCTCGCACTCGCTGTTGCCACGATGATCGTCTATCGGAATCGCCTGAGGGAGAGAGTCGTATGGGGGCCGTGATGGGTGGTCAGATGCGCTCTCGGTGGTTCATGTTCGCCACAACGTTCCTGCTTGCGCTGATGGTTGGAGTCGCCATTGCTCGTGGGCCAATGGTCATTGCGCTCGCGCCCATAGCGGCGATCGTCACGGTTGCGCTCGCGATGAGCGACGTTGCCGTCCTCAGCGTGATTCTGCTGTCGACGAGCTTCCTGGTGCACCCGTACGCGTTCAGGATCGGCGAGCTGGGATCTGTATCACCATCGATCGGCGAGGTCGGAGTGGTTGTCGCGACCGCCGCCGCTGTGCTCTCGACGATCTCGCGTCCGCGGAAACGGCTTCGGCTCGGAACGAACGACTTGCTCATAGCTCTGCTGATGTTGACGATCATCTTCGGGTTCGTGCGCGCACAGTACTTCGGAGTCAATTTGCGGTATGCCGTACTCGCAGCCCGATCGAACGTGTTCTTCATGGCCTATTTTGCCGTGCGACTCTCTGTGACAGATAGGACGACTGTCCTGAGGCTCGCACGTCTCGTCGGCGGCCTCGTGATCATCGCTTCAGTGGCGAGTGTTGGTCAGGCATACGCAGGTGAATCGGCACGATTCTTCCTTGTAGGCAACCTTCCCGAGTTCCTGCGGAGCGAGACTGCAGGTCAGCTCATGCGTGTTCGGCCGCCGAGTCTGACGCTCTCCTATGTGGCGAGTTGTTTCGCGGCGAGTGCATTGGCATTTGGGGTCAAGGGGGGAAGAAGCCGGACGTTCGCGGCGATCGTTCTGTGTGCTGGGATGGCTACAATCGCGCTCAGCCTGAACAGGAACATGTTCCTGGGACTCGGCGCAGGCCTGTTGTTGACTCTTGCGTCCACGCGAGATTGGCGCGCCACGACGCGCGTGGTGAGTAGCCTCGGGGCGATCCTGATTGGAGCGGTCGCTCCGTTGTGGGCGTACTTCTCTGGAGTGGGCTGGTTCAGCAGGATTCTGTCGATTGGCGACTACGCTAGCCTCGCGAGTGGAACCCTCGCTGATCGATTCTACGAGAATGGACTCGCCTTGGCCGCTATCCAGGCAAGTCCGGTTCTTGGGATCGGCTGGGGGGTGGACTACGGCGCGCGCTATGTGACGAGTGTAGAAGGCTTCGTGGTGTCCGATCCGCGGCTCTGGATACACAACCAGTATCTAGGACTGTGGCTTCGGATCGGTCTGCTGGGGTTGCTGTCGATGCTCCTCCTCCTTGCGAGCGGTGTCCGTCAGGGCGTTGATGTTGCTCGCCTTCGATGTCAGGACTCTTGGATCGGTGCTGGCGCCGCAGTTGCTCTCATCGCTCTCGCGTCGAGCGCTCTCGTCGGGATGTACTTCTCGTACGGCGAGTCGATCGTTCCTTTGTGTCTCGTGCTTGGCGTGGCTCAGTTCGTTTGGCACGAGTATGTGGGCGTGCGGGTAGCCGAGGTGCCGGGTGAGCTACATGCCGTCTAGCGGTTTCACGGTGATTCTCGTCAACTTCCACAGCCTCAACGCCCTCCGAAGCTGTGTCGGGCCACTTCGGCGCTTCTTCGCTGGTCGAGACGTCGAATACGTTCTTGTGGACAACTCGCCTGGGGACGGCTCGGCTGAGTTCTATGAGGCTTCCGTGCCCAACGGGAAGAGGGTCGTTCCGGGCAAGAACGTCGGTTTCGCAGCAGCTGTCAACCTCGGTTTCGCAGCATCGTCGAATCAGCTGGTCCTGCTCGTGAATCCCGACATCGAATCGATTCAGGGCACTCCTGAGAGTGTGGCGCGGATATTCGAAGAAGACGACAAGGTCGCGGCTGTCGGGGTGAGGTTCGAGAATCCCGACGGCTCGCTTCAGTACAGCTGCAAGCGAACCCCGACCCCTCTGCGGATTGCCTACGAGAACCTGGCGATGTCCGGACGCTTCCCACACGTCGGGAGGTTTCGCGAGTATCGAATGCTTGACGATGACTACTCGGCGGTCATGATCGTGCATTCAGTCTGCGGCGGATTCCTCTTCGTTGATCGCGATGCCTTCGAGCGGCTGGGTCCTTTCGACGAACGGTTCTTCGTGTACTACGAGGAGGTCGATTGGATGGAGAGGGCTCGCGCGGCGGGATACGCGACCGTGTTCACGCCGGAAGTCGTCGTGACACACCGGGCAGGCACGAGCTCCGAAGGCGCGGAAGAGGACGTGCCTCTTCTGTTGATCGAGAGTCAGCAAGCCTACGTGAGGAAGCACTTTGGATTGATCGCGCAGATGGGCCTCGGTGCCATGCTTGTTGGTCAGTTCCTTTGGCGAGCCCTCCGGGCAACCTTGCCCCGTACCGGATCGTCGACGCACCGCCACGCTGACATCAACGCGATTCGGGTCCTGATGGGAGCCACGAGAAAGCGGCCGGAATGAGTGCTGGACGTCTACAGTCTAAAGACGGGATGGGATCCGGGGAAGCCTTGGATTCAGGTGAACGTATGCGCGTGGTGATGATTCTCGACTACTTCTTCTACTACGCCGCTGCTATCGCGAACGCGTTGGTCGATCAGGCAGATGTGCTGTTCGTCACTCGAGACCACGGGGAGGAACTCGGAGCCTGCAGTGAAGCGACCGATCGGAAGCGGAAGCTACTCGACCCCCGCGCAGAGCTCGTGGTGCTTCGAGGCAGACAATCGGAGCCTGGCAGCCTGTCCGAGATCGCGCGAGTGGGTGCACTCATACGCAGGTTCGATCCCGACATCGTTCATTCGCAGTACCACAAGGACTG
>JAUXNU010000119.1 GCA_030682655.1 Actinomycetota bacterium
GGCCGCTGCGCCTCGAGGACGTCGCGGTGGAGATCGGCGTGCACCTGTCCACGGTCTCTCGCGGCGTGACTGGCAAGTACATGGCCACTCCCTACGGGCTCTTCGAGCTCAAGCACTTCTTCAGCGGCGGCTACAGGACCACCACCGGCATGGACGTCGCGGCGACAAGCATCAAGCACCGGCTGCGTGAACTCGTGCAGACGGAGGATTCCGTCAAGCCGTTCTCGGATCAGAAGCTCGCCGGGCTGCTCTCGGACGAGGGCGTGACCGTCGCACGACGTACGGTGGCGAAGTACCGCGAGGAGCTGCAGATAGAACCCTCGTGGGCGAGGCGTCGCCGATGAGCCCTGACGAGGTGCGGCCGCAGGCGAACGGGGCAGCATCGAGAGCCGATGCGATCACTCCGGTAACGGCCATCGCGGTGATGGTGCTCGTCGTCACGATCCTGCACCTGTACACCAACACCCTCGGCAACGTCGCCGTACTTCATCTGCTCTACCGGCGCCTCTACTACATACCGATCCTGTACGCCGCGTCCAAGTTCGGCAGGAGGGGCGGGCTTCTCACCGCGCTCGCGTGTTCGATACCGTTCGCCGCACATGCGCAGGTGAGCCTCGGTGGCCTCACGGGAGAGGGACTGAACAACGCGCTGGAGATCGTCATGTTCTTCGTCGTGGGCGGACTCTTCGGCGCGCTGCGCGATAACGAGGAGCGCAAGACTCTCGACTTGAGACAGGTGAGCCTGCGGCTCGAGGACGCATACAAGAAGCTCGAGGAGCGCGCGATCCAGCTCATCACGATCCAGGACTACACGCAGTCCATCCTTCGCTCGATCACCTCTGGGGTGCTCACCGTCGGACCGGACGGATCGGTTGCCACGGCGAACGCGTCTGCTGAAGAGATCATGGGCGTGTCCGAGTACGAGATGGTGCCCAAGCCCATCGGCTTGCTCTTCCGCGACGACGGCGGAATCGGGTCGGACGTGGCACGAGTGCTTGCGGGCCGCGTGCCGGTCGCGCTCCGCGAGGTCACAGTGGTGACAGTGGGCGGCAAGTCCGTGCACGTGCAGGCCTCGACGACGCGGATGCGCACCGTCGGGGGGCGCGTCCTGGGCGCCGTCATCACACTTGAGGATGTTTCCGACATCAAGTCGCTCACCGACCAACTGATCCGCGCGGATAGGCTCGCAGCCATGGGCGAGCTGACGGCGGGTGTCGCGCATGAGGTGCGAAACCCGCTTGGCGTCATCAGGGCGAGCGTCCAGCTGCTCGAGGATGCGCAGTGCGACCCCGCCCGCATCAACGAAGCTGGGGAGGTCATCAAGCAGGAGATCGACCGGCTCGACAAGGTGATCAAAGCGCTCCTCGACTTCGGGCGACCGAGCAAGCCGACCCTCGTGGAAACGGATCTCGAGTCCGTGCTCGACGACGTCATACTCTTCACGCAGCGCTTCGCCAAACAGTCGGACGTGCGCATCGAGACGCTCTACGACGGTGATCTGCCACGTGTCGTCGGCGACCCCGATCAGCTGAAACAGGTGTTCCTGAACCTCGTGACGAACGCGGTCCAGGCCATGGAAGACGGCGGAGGCCTCATCAGAGTGAGGACGGCGGTGGACGGCCAGTACGTGCGTGTCGACGTCGAGGACAACGGACGGGGGATTCCCGAACAGAATCTCGGCAAGGTGTTCGACCCCTTCTTCTCGACCAGAGACGACGGCACGGGACTCGGACTTACGATCGTGCACCGCATCATCGACGAGCACGGTGGGCATATCGAGGTACAGAGTGGTCGCGAAGGCACGGCGTTTCGTGTGTCGCTTCCGGCAGTTGAACACGCGTACGAGCGGAGGAACGGATGAATCGACGTGTGCTCATCGTCGACGACGAGAAGAACATGCGCTGGGTCCTCGGACAGGCGCTTTCGACAGACGGGTTCGTGGTGAGCGAGGCGAGCGACGGCAAAGAGGCCCTATCCGCCGTGGCTGAGCAGCCGCCCGACATCATGGTGCTCGATCACAGGATGCCTGCGCCTGACGGCATGGAGGTCCTGCGCCGGGTGCGCTCGAAGGGCCATACGTTTCCCATAATCATGCTGACAGCGCACGGCAACGTGGCTCAGGCTGTCGAGGCCGTGAAAGCAGGTGCGAGCGAGTATCTGACGAAGCCCTTCGATCTCGACGAGCTCAAGATCGCCATCGCCAAGGCGCTTGAGTTCAGCGTGCTCGCCGCGGAGGTCGAGCGGCTTCGGACCGAACTGAACAAGGAATACGACCTCGAAGGCATCGTTGCGTCCGACCCCGGCATGATCGCGGTTTTCGACACGGTACGTCGTGTTGCCGCGACCAGCGCGACGGTGATGATCTACGGCGATTCAGGAACGGGCAAGGAACTCGTCGCGCGAGCCGTCCACTCGCTCTCCGAGAGAGCGAGCAAACCGT
>JAUXNU010000120.1 GCA_030682655.1 Actinomycetota bacterium
GATGATCTCGGCGCGGACTCGCTCGATATCGTCGAGCTTGTCATGGCGCTTGAAGAGGAGTTTGAGGTCAAGATCCCAGACGAGGAAGCCGAGGGGATCAAGACCGTCGGCGATGCCGTCAGCTATATCCAGGCGAACGCCTCCTAGAGTGGGCACTCGCCTTTAAGGTGAATCCGCCCGGCGGCGGTTCATGTTGGCCGTCGCCGGGCTTGCCGTATGCACGCGCATGCGAGAGAGGCCCGCTCGTGGACATGCCTACCCTGACAATCGGGAACCGCACCGCCCGACTGCCCATCATTCAGGGCGGTATGGCGGTCAAGCTCTCGCTCGCCCCGCTCGCGGGCGCAGTAGCCGCCGCAGGCGGGATCGGCATCATCGCCGGAAGCGGCCTGACCGTCTCCGAGCTGCGGGACGAGATTCGTGAGGCTCGCCGGATTGCACCGGACGGCATCATCGGCGTGAACGTCATGGTCGCGGTGCGCATATTCGCCAACCTCATCCACGCAGCCCTCGACGAGGGTGTCGACGTCATCATCGCCGGAGCGGGCTTCTCCCGTGATGTCTTCGGGTGGTGCCGCGAGGCGAACGTCCCGATGGTTCCCATAGTCGGCTCCACGCGCGTCGCGAAGCTCTCCGAGAGGTTCGGAGCTTCGGCGGTAGTGGTCGAGGGCTTTGAGGCTGGAGGACACCTCGGAACCGACCGGCTCATGCGCGATCTCCTTCCCGAGATCCTCGAGGCCGTCGACATACCCGTCATAGGCGCCGGCGGCGTCGTCACCGGCGCGGACATCAAAGAGGTGCTCGATCTCGGTGCCGCAGGTGTGCAGATGGGTAGCCGCTTCCTCGCGACCGCAGAGTGCTCGGCACCTGAAGCGTTCAAGCAGATGTACGTCGACGCAAAGCCAGATGACGTCGTCATCGTGAACAGCCCCGTGGGCATGCCGGGACGTGCGCTCAGAAACCCGTTCTGGGAGCGCGCTCAGCTCGGCGAGTACCCTCCGATCGAGAAGTGTCGCAACTGCCTCAAGGAATGCAACAAGGAGTACTGCATCATTGACCGGCTTGAGATGGCCCATGACGGTGACGTGGAGAACGGCCTCGTCTTCGCCGGTTCT
>JAUXNU010000121.1 GCA_030682655.1 Actinomycetota bacterium
CGTGAGATCCTCGATCTCGCGCTCGAGGGAGTTGATCTCCTTCGTGAGCTCGCGGCAGCGTCTCGTCTGCTCGATGGCGATGCGCGAGCGCGTGGTCGGCGGCAGGGACCGCAAGGCGGCCTCGAGACGATCGAGCCACACGTAGCGGGAAAGCACCCGAGGCGGCAGCTCGAGTCCGACCTCGAGGTCGTGGACGTTCCAGCGCAGCCTCTTCTGGATGCGTCCGCGCTCCTGCACCAGGTCATCGCGGTGGTCGGCGAGCAGGCGCACGTCGAGCTCGGGACCGGCGAGTGCCGCCTCGGGAAGGTCCGGCTCGCGCAGCGCGGCACGGGCCACACACGCCGCGTCGATGGGATCGGACTTGCCGTAGGCGCGTGCCGAGGAGCGTGCTCCGGCCATCATCTTGGGAGGCACGCGCACCACGCGCTCGCCGCGGGAGAGCAGGAACCGCTCGAGTCGTCCCGAGACGTGGCGGCAGTCCTCGATCGCGAAGAAGCGGTCGGCGGAGAGCGAGCGCGCCCAGACGAGCAGGCTCCCGCGTCCGCGCTCGTGGCAGTTCACGGTCTTCTCGCCGAGAGGCCGCCCCGTCACCGTGTCGAGCGCCACTGCCGTGTGGGTCTTCATATGCGGGTCGATGCCGACTACGATCATGTCCGTCCCCTTCCGTCGACGTGCGATGGCGGGGGCCGGCGGCGGACACGCCTTAGCTGGGGCCTGCTGGCCAGGCTCCTATGAAGTCACGGCGGCGACCCCTCGGTACCCGGCGGCGGGGGACATAACAGCTGAAGGTCAGCCCGATGAGGGCGACAGATGCGCTGCGGGTCACTCCGCCGTCGGATCCGAGGCTACCTGACGGATGTCAGGAATCCCACGGGGGCAGAGTGACACTAAGGATGCGCTTGTTCGGCACGGAGTCTACGGCGTGGGTACCGGTTCGAAATGCTCCACTAGGAGACGTTGTGCACCCGCAGACAGGACCCCCTCAACGGCCACGTATTCCTGCATGTCGAGAAGCTCACCATCGACATCGACCAGTCCCTCTGGGTCGTCGAGGGCGACAACCAGTCGCGGCGCCCAGGGGTAGGAGCCCGGCCATGGCTCCAGTACCCAGACGCTCAGGTCGTACGCGTCTTCGCTCCGCTCCCCCCCACCGGACAGAAGCCCCACGACGCGATGCCGGCCGCCCATGAGATCCTTCACACCTGCCC
>JAUXNU010000122.1 GCA_030682655.1 Actinomycetota bacterium
TCGCGAGATCGAAAGGGCCCAAGGGGTGGAGCGCTGACCGAGCGCTGGACCTGTCGTGACTGTGAATCTGCTAGAGTGTCCAGAATTACCTGCGGGCGGACTGTGGAAACGTGTTCTCGTCGCGGGGGCCAGGGGTCAGAATCCCCTCGTCGGCTCCAGATGAACCATGCGAGGGCGGCAGGGATGTCGCCCTCGTCGCACACCTTGATAGCAGCGTTATCGTATCCTCTCACGAACGGGTGACAGGACAGCGTGTCTGCAAGGCACCGCGTTCGGCAGAAGGGCGGCGGATCGAAGTCATGGCGCTCGACTATCCCATACTTGCGGCGTTCGTCGTGATCGGCGCACTCTTCGTGGTTGCCACCGTCGCGATCTCCGGGTTGCTGTCGCCCTCGAAGCCCTCCGAAGAGAAGTCGGCGATTTACGAGTGTGGCGAGGCGCCGGTCGGCACGCCGTGGGTGCAGTTCCGCATCGGGTACTTCGTCTACGCGCTTCTGTTCTTGATCTTCGATATCGAGACGGTCTTCCTCTACCCGTGGGCGGTGGCCTTCGGACGTCTCGGGATGTTCGTGCTCGTCGAGATGGCGATCTTCGTGGCGATCCTCGGCGGCGGGCTCGCCTACGCGTGGAAGGAAGGAGCCCTCGCGTGGCGCTAGACCGATTCGGCGGCGAGCACTCCATCGCTTTCATCAGAAGCGAGCAGCTGTTCGACTACGCGCGGGGAAACAGCCTCTGGTACCTCGCGTTCGGCATCGCGTGCTGCGCGATCGAGGGACTCATGAGTGCGAGCGGTCCGCGGTTCGACTTCGACCGCTTAGGCGTGTTCTTCCGCGCGAGCCCACGGCAGGCCGACGTCATGATCGTGGCCGGTACCGTGAACGTGAAGATGGCCGAGACGGTGCGCATCCTCTACGACCAGATGCCCGAACCGAAGTGGGTCGTCGCGATGGGCGCGTGCGCCTCCACGGGTGGGCCGTTCCGCGCGTATCCGAACGTGGTCCTCGGCGTGGACAAGGTCATCCCGGTCGACGTGTATGTCCCCGGATGTCCGCCGCGGCCAGAGGCCGTGCAGTACGGATTCATCCGCCTCCAAGAGAAGATCAAGCAGCGGACGGAGGAGCGCCTTGC
>JAUXNU010000123.1 GCA_030682655.1 Actinomycetota bacterium
GGCATCGAGTAGGCACAGCCACGTGCCGGACGCCATCTTCGCAGCTGCGTTTCGTGCCGAGGACGTGCCGCCGTTGTCCTTTCTCGCCGACTTGATGCGTCTATCCTGCTCCGCCCACTCAAGCGCGACCTCGAAGGTCGCGTCTGTCGAGCCGTCGTCGACAACGCATGCCTCCCATTCCGGGAGTTCCTGCGTCACAAGGCTCGCGAGTGTTCGCCCGAGAATGTGCTCGGCGTTGTACGCGGGCACGAGGATCGAGAACTTGGCCGAGGAAGGCGTGGTTTCGTTCACGCGCGTTGCACCGCCTTCCAAGCACGTGCCCACACGGCTCGAGGAACTCGACGTGCCAACTTCGCCCATCCGGATCTCCTGGTGGACCTGATCGCTGCCGCGCGTGCCGCATGCGCGGGTTCCCATCGCTGACGCTGCTCGTAGAACGTCTTCAGCTTGTCGAGGGATTCTGCTGCTTCGTACTGCGCTCTCACAATGCGCATCTCGCGGGCAGCCCGCTCGCCAAGAGAGGCGCGCAACTCCGGCTCCTCGGACAGTCGGCGCATCCAGTCCGCGGCGGCGTCCACGTCCGGCTCGGCCCACTCGGGCTGACGAGAGAAGCCTTCCGACCGGTAGGCGTCGTGCGTGGCGGTGACCGGCACCAGTGTGTACGGCACAAGGCACGAGTTCTCCTCGGAGGTGAAATCCATGTTGCCGGACCAGCCCGTGCAGATTACCGGCTTGCCGAGCGACATTGCCTCCATGAGGACGAGACCGAGTCCTTCGGCGCGGTGCAGCGAGATGAGCGCGTCGCAGCTTGCATAGAGCTCCAGGAGTCCGCGGTACGGTAGCTGCTCTTCGATGATGGAGACGTCGGCCCGGCGCGACACCAGATCCCGCAGTCGGTTCAGCAGCGGTTGATGCTCGGGTCCAGCGTCGCGAGAGTTGAGTTTGATCACGAGCTGTGGTCCGCTGTCTGGCTCGAAGGCTCGCTCGAATGCCTCGATCGCTCCCCAGGGGTTCTTGCGCTCGATATCGCTCGTCACGTCGAACGCGCACAGGAACACGACGCTGTCCGGCGCGAAGCCCCATCGCCCGCGGTCAGCCGCAATGTCGTCGGGCAAGAATACCGCCTGCGGGAAGCGGATAATCGGGACCTCGGGAGCCTCTGCCGCAATCGTTTGGGCGATGAACTCGCTCGGGGCGAGCACCACGTCCATCATCCGCAGGCCGCGCTTCCAATCCTCGGGTAGGACGGGCAGTTCCCAGAAGGGGAGGATGGCGTTGAATCGCTTCTCCGGTCTCAGAGTGGCCCACTGGATGCACATCCTGAGCATGCACGCCGGCGGGTTGGCCGAGAACAGGTTGACGGCGTACGGCATCTCCCGTCCTCGGCACTCTCGATCTGGATATTCCGGGTCTGTAGTAGCACGAGAGTCGTAGACGCTCATGTCGCGATAGCACATCGGCACGTCGCGCGCGTCCATCACGCGCATGAGCGTGCGCGTCACCCACGCCTGACCGAACGTCCCGGTCACATAGCCGAAGATGTTGAACCCCCATGGAACCTCGCGCATCAGCCGATCCTTCCGAAGCGCCCACGCAGGAAGTCGATGATACCGCCTCCGATGCCGCGAACTTCGCCGAAGTGTCCTCGGACGGCGTAGTAGGCGACTCGGGCGACACCGTGGCGCATCACGCGCCCAAGACGATCTCGCCGATGGCGCTTGTGGAACAGCAGGCGGTTGCGCATCTCGTAGCGCAGCTGTAGCTGGCGGTTGCCGGAGAAGGAAGACGATACCTTGTGCCACACGCGCGACCCGGGGACGTAGAGCAGCTTCCACCCGGCTTCCGCGGCTCGAGCGCACCAGTCGACTTCCTCCCAGTACAGGAAGAAGTCGTCGCTCATCCCGCCGATCTGGTCGATGACCTCGGTTCGAGCGAGAATGCTGCAACCGGTGATGTACTCGGTCTCCCGCACTGCGTCGAACTGCCCGCAGTCGACCTCTCCCTCGCCGATGTGGTAAGAGTGTCCATCGATCGGATCGATGCCCGCCCCGGCGAACCAGATTGTGGTAGGGCGGTCGAAGAAGTAGATCTTCGAGCCAAGAAGACCCGCTTCCGGATGAGCCTCGGCAGCCTCAATCAGCGCGGACAGCGCCCCCGGGTCGACCTCGGTGTCGTTGTTGAGCAACCACACGAATCCGGCGTCGGCCTCGCGTGCGTAGCGCATGCCGAGGTTGTTGCCCTCGGCGAAACCGAGGTTCCTGCCGACCTCGATTAGGTGCACGCAGGGCTCCTGGGCGAACGCATCGCGAAGGGCTGAGACGGAGTCAGCGGCGGACCCGTTGTCGACGATCACGATGTGGAAGCGGGGGTAGTCGAGCGCCAGACACGACCTGACGCACTCGAGCGTGACGTCCAGGCCGTTCCAGTTCACGAGGATGATCGAAACGAGCGAGCGGGTGTCCACAGGCGAGACAATCGACGTTTCCGCAGCTTAAAGGGCTGATGCACGCACAGTGTAACATCTATTCGACGCGGGAAGCGGCAGAGGCGACTGAGGAGAATACGTGGAAGCCCGGGCGACGATCATCATCCCGAACTGGAACGGCATGGCACATCTCGAGGAATGCCTTTCCACGATTCGCTCTCAGTCGATGCAGGACTTCCGGTTGCTCATCATCGACAACAGCTCCGAGGATGGAAGCCCCGAGTGGGTGGAGCAACATCATCCATGGGCAGAGGTGTTGCGTCTTGGTTCAAACACGGGATTCGCAGGTGCCGTCAACGCGGGAATCAAGGCATCGGACACCCCGTTCGTTGCGCTACTGAACAACGACACGGCTCTGGATTCGCATTGGCTTGAGGCGCTCGTGGACGCATTGACCGAACTCTCCGACTACGATTTCGCAGCCTCCCGCATGGTGTTCTACTCCGACCCAGATGTACTCAATTCCGCTGGAGACGTGTATGACGTCGCGCATTTGGTGGGGCGCAACCGGGGGTTTGGCCAGGTTGCCGCCAACTATGCGACTCCCGAGCGCGTGTTCGGGGCATGCGCCGGCGCCGCGCTGTACAGGTCGTCGTTCTTTCGCGATGTCGGGCTATTCGACGAGCGCTTCTTCCTCATGCATGAGGACACGGACATCAACGTGCGTGCGCTTATCGCCGGCAAGCGCTGCGTCTATGTCCCGGATGCCATCGTTCGTCACAAGGTTCGTGCCACAATCGACACGCAGGCCCGTCCTGAGATGGATTCGCTTGAGATCAGGAATCGGGCACTCGTGGCTGCAAAGGACCTTCCGTGGAGCGCCGCGCTTGTTGGTCTTCTCCGCTCCGGGGTGCTTTGGCAACCTGTGCGCTCGACCTTTCCACTGCGACCCAGCAACTGGAGGAAGATACCGGGGCTTGTTCGAAGCTTCGGAGCCCGACACGAGCCGGCAGTGACGGGGTTGAAGATGGGTCTGGCGATTCGCGGTGACGTGTGGTCCAGGCGGGTGATCGGCCGCAGGGAGATTGCGCGCTGGTTGCGTGAGGGCGCGGGGCCTCTTTAGGCAGCGGTGCATCCGGCGCGTAATGGTAGAATCCTCCCGTTGCGCACCTTCGGCAGGAGGTCTGATGAAAGCGCTCATTCTCGCTGGCGGCAAAGGCACCCGCTTGCGCCCCATCACGTTCACCCGCGCCAAGCAGCTCGTGCCGGTCGCGAACAAGCCGATTCTCTTCTACGCCATCGAGGCGATTCGCGACGCGGGCATCACCGAGATCGGTGTCATCGTCGGCGATACGGCGGCCGAGGTCATGGATGCGCTCGGCGACGGCTCGCGCTGGGGAGTCAAGATCACCTACATCCCGCAGGAAGCACCGCTCGGTCTTGCGCACGCGGTCAAGATCTCGAAGAGTTTCATGGGCAACGACCAGTTCGTGATGTACCTCGGTGACAACCTCATCAAGGACGGCATAACGCGCTTTGTCGCCGAGTTCGAAGAGAACGGCGGGGATGCCCAGATCCTTCTTGCACACGTTCCCAACGCGTCGCAGTTCGGCGTGGCCGAACTTGCCGAGGACGGCTCCGTCAAGCGGCTGGTCGAGAAGCCCGCAGATCCGCCGAGTGATCTCGCCCTTGTCGGCGTCTACCTCTTCGGGCCGAGCGTCTTTGAGGCAGTCGCCGCTATCAAGCCGTCCGCGCGCGGCGAGCTCGAGATCACGGACGCGATCCAGTGGCTCGTCGATAACGGCCGAGTTGTCCGACCGCATGTCATCGGCGGATGGTGGAAGGACACCGGCAAGCTTGAGGACATGCTCGAGGCGAACCGCATCATGCTCGACATGATCGAGTCCGATGTGCGCGGCGTGGTCGATGAGAAATCGCAGGTCCACGGTCGCGTGAAGCTGGGAGAGGGCAGCAAGCTCGTGAACTCCGTCGTACGCGGGCCGGTCGCCATCGGCGAGAGCTGTGAGATCGTGGATGCCTACATCGGTCCGTACTCGTCGGTGGGCGATGGCTGTGTCATCACCGGCAGCGAGATCGAGCACTCGATTCTTCTTGCCGGCGCTCGCGTGGAGAACACGCACGGGCGTCTCGCCGACAGCCTTATGGGCTGCAACGCTGTCGTCCGCAGGGGCAATGGCATGCCCTCGGCCTACCACGTAATGCTCGGCGACAACTCCGAAGTCGAGATTGTCTAGTAGGATGGGCTCGTCCGCGCCATCACGGGAGGGGTAACCCATGATCGACGGCGTCAAGCTCAAGGACCTGCGTGTCATGCCGGATGACCGCGGCATGCTCATGGAGATGTGGCGTTCCGACGATCCTGACTTCCAGGGCTTCGGACAGGTCTACATCACCTGGGTCTACCCGGGCGTGGTCAAGGCGTGGCACTACCACAAGAAGCAGACCGACCATTTCGTATGTGTCTTCGGTATGGCCAAGGTCGGCCTCTACGACTCGCGCGAGGACTCGCCGACCAAGGGCGAGACCAACACGTTCGTCATCGGCTGGCAGCGCCAGCGGCTGCTGATCATCCCGAACGGCGTCTACCATGGCTTCACCGCCGTGGGCACCGAGCCGGCGGGCATCATCAACATCCCGACTGAGCTCTACAACTACGACGACCCCGATGAGTTCCGCCGTCCCTTCGACGACCCGGAGATCGACTACGACTGGGGCGTGGAGAACGGATGAGACTTCTTGTCAGCGGCGGCGCCGGCTTCATCGGCTCGAACTTCGTACGGCGCATGCTCGCGACACGCGACGACCTCGAGATCGTCTGCTTCGACAAGCTCACCTACGCGGGTAACCTCGACAACCTGAAATCCGCCGAGGACGACCCTCGCTACTCCTTCGTTCGCGGCGACATCTGCGACCGCGCGGCGGTGGACGCGGCCATCGACGGCGCCGGGGGCGTGGATGCGATCGTGAACTTCGCGGCGGAAACGCACGTCGACCGTTCGATCGCCGAGCCGGAGGCTTTCCTCCACACCGACATCCTTGGCACGCACACTCTGCTGGAGGTCGTGCGCGAGCGCGGGATCGGGCGCATGGTGCAGGTCTCGACAGACGAGGTCTATGGCTCCATCGACGAGGGTTCGTTCACCGAGACCGATCGGCTGCAGCCGTCGAGCCCGTACTCGGCGAGCAAGGCCGGGGGCGACCTGCAGGTGCTCGCGTACCACGTCACGTACGGCACGCCCGTCATGATCACGCGCGGGAGCAACACCTACGGCTCCTACCAGTACCCGGAGAAGCTCATCCCTCTGTTCGTGACCAACGCTCTCGAGGGTCGTAAGCTGCCGCTGTACGGCGACGGCATGAACGTGCGCGACTGGCTGCACGTCGATGATCACTGCGATGGGATCGCGGCCGTCCTCGACGCCGGCGAGCCGGGGCAGGTCTACAACGTCGGCGGTGGCAACGAGCGCACCAACCGCGAGATCACGTCGATCATCCTCGACGAGCTGGGGCCAGGGGAGGACACTATCGAGTGGGTCGCAGACCGCCCCGGCCACGACAGACGCTACTCGATCGCGTGCGACAAGCTGCGCGGTCTCGGCTGGGACACGCAGGTCGAGTTCGAGCAGGGCCTGCGCGACACCATTCGCTGGTATCGCGACAACGAGTGGTGGTGGCACAAGATCAAGCACGGCGAGGGTGAGTTCGCCGATTGGCAGAAGCGCTGGTACGAGGAGCGTTCGTGACACGTCGCTATCTGATCGCAGGGGCACGCGGGATGCTCGGCACGGCGATGCAGCGCGTGCTGACCGAGCGCGACGAGTGGTTCCTCGCGCCCGACGAGTCCGACTTCGACATCACCGATGACGTTCGCGTCCGCGCTGTCGTAGCCGACTTCGTGGACGCGACTGCCGGGAAGCCTTCGGTACTCGTCAACGCGGCCGCCTACACCAACGTCGAGCGTGCCGAGGACGAGCCGGGGCTCGCCTATCACGTGAACGAGAAGGGCGCGCGCAACCTCGCGCTCGCCGCCGTTGAGTACGGCCTCGATTTCGTGCACGTCTCGACCGACTACGTCTTCGACGGCGAGAAGGACGGCCCCTACGTCGAGGGAGATCCCGTCAACCCGCTCTCCGTCTACGGCATGTCGAAGCTTGCAGGCGAGCGCGCGGTGGCCGAGGCGTACCCTGGGGCCATCATCGCCCGCACCGCCTGGGTCTTCGGCCCGTCCGGCGTGAACTTCCCGGTCAAGATGCTTCAGCTCGCGCGCGACCACGACACGCTCCCGGTCGTCACTGACGAGGTCGGCTCGCCGACCTTCACCGTCGACCTTGCGACCGGTCTCCTTGGCCTGCTCGATGCGGGAGCGACCGGCCTCTACCACCTCACCGGAAGCGGTTCGTGTTCCCGCTTCGAGCTAGCCGAGGAGATCTTCCGGCTTGCGAACATCGACGTGAAGCTCGAACCCACGACCGCCGACCAGTTCCCGACGAAGGCGCATCGGCCGCACAACTCGATGCTCGACTGCAGCAAGGCGGCGGCGCTCGGCGTGATGATGCCCGACTGGCGCGATGCACTCGCGCGTTTCATCCCGGAGCTGCTCGAGTCGCAGCAGGACGCGTAGGCTGCGCTAGGCTCCAAGCCGCGTCTTGAGCCGGTGCCAGGCGGCGCGTACGATGCGTCTGCCCATGTTGAGCGGATAGCGACGCGCGAGCCGCGACATGCGCTGCTGCGCTACGGTCGATTCGCCCGCGACGAGTTCCTGTGCGGCAGTGAGCACCGGTTCGAACGCGCGGCCCGAGCGGTGCTCTGCCTGCGTGCGCTGCGCCGTTTCGCTGGCGTGGGCGCCGATGCGCGCACGCAGCGCCGGGTCGTCCGCCAGCGCACGCATCCAGCGGACCGCCTCCGACAGGCGCGGTTCAGCCCACATCTGCTCGCCACTGATCGCTCTTCCGTAGGCCGGCTGGGTGCTCGAGGAGACTTCGACAGGGTCATAGCCCACAAGGCAGGAGTTCTCCTCGGTCATGAAGTCCATGTTTCCGGAGAACGCGGTGCCGATCACCGGCAGTCCGAGCGCCATGCCTTCGAGCAGGCTGAGTCCCAGTCCTTCGGCGCGGTGCAGGGACACCAATACGTCGCAGCTCGCGTAGAGTGACAGCACCTCGGCGTAGGGCATAGAACGATCGATCACCGTGATGCGCTCGTCGGCGGCGGTCTCGCGAAGGCGAGTGACGTGCCGCTCGAGCCCAGGAAGCGTGTCGACGTTGTTCACCTTGATGATGAGGCGCACGTCGCTGCGATCGGGGAAGGCCTCGGAGAATGCGCGCACTACCACCCACGGGTTCTTGCGCTCCATGTCGCTGCGCATGTCGAAGCTCATCACGAACACGACCTCGTCGGCGGCGAGGTCGAATGCGGGGCGGTCGGGGCGGATCCCCTCGGGCAGGTGCACCGTCTGCGGGAAGGGCACGATGCGTGCGTCGGGGATGTCGGCGCGGACCGCGTCGGCCACATAGCGCGTCGGCGCCATGATGATGTCCATCGCGTGCAGTGGTTCGATCCACGACGCAGGGACGCGGGGAAGCTCCCAGAACGGCACGCACACCTGGAGCGTGTCGGCAACGCGGACACGCTCCGACCCAGGCCCCAGCAGATACAGTGCCTGGTCCGGATTGATGTGGAAGAGGTTCACCGCGAACGGACCCGCATCGCGGGTGCGTGCGATCTCCTTGGCGAAGGAGACGTCGCGTCCCTGCATGCCGCCGCCGGGGTCGACGTCGTCGAGGCGCACCGCGTGTCCGGCGTCGACAAGCATCCGCGCGGTCGTGCGCGCGGCAACACCGAGGCCGAGATTCGAGGTCAGATAGCCAAAGACGTTGAAGCCGCAGGGGAGTGCCCCGCAGGCGTCGGATGGTTGCCTTGAGATGGGTGTCATGGGGCTACAATGCTAGTCTAGGCCGTGCACGTTGTCGACGAATGGAGAGTCGTGACCCGCGTTCTTCTCGACTGCCGCATGGCCGAATGGACGGGTGTGGGTCGCTACACGAAAGGCCTCGTCCGGGCGCTGGCACGCACGTCGGGCATCGAGGTCGTCCAGGCTGTCGACACCGGGCCCGCTCCCGAGCCCGACGCCGAGACCGTGCACGCCGGTGGCATCCCGCTAGCCCCGCGCGGCTGGTGGTCGCTCGGGAGCGCGGCGCGTCACGTCCGCCCCGATGTCGTTCACTCGCCGCACTTCCCGGTCCCGATGCCGGCACCGCACCCGCTCGTCGCGACCCTGCACGACCTCACCCCGCTGCGCGTCCCCGGCGTCATGCCGTCAGCCGTGCAGCGCGCCATCTTCGCCCGCATGGTCGGTCGTGCCGCACGTGTGTCCGACGCGCTGATCACCGGCTCGCACCACGCCGCCGACGACATCGCGCGCTCGTTCCCGGCCGCCCGCGGGAAGCTGCGCGTCATCGCCCACGGGGTCGACGACTTCGCCTCCGGCGCGGTGGGGACGCTGCCGGCGGAACTCGCCGGGGCCGGGCCGTACATCCTCGGCTTCGCGAACACTCGGCCGCACAAGGGGCTCGACGTGCTCCTGCGAGCATTCGCCGAGCTTGTGGCCGACGATCCCGCTCCCGTCCTCGCGCTCGTCGGACCGCCGGCACCCGACGCCATAGCCCGGGCGATCGCAGACCCCGGCGTCCGCGAGCGTGTGCGGGTCCTCGGCCGGGCGGACGATGACACTTTGCGGGCGCTATACAAGGGCGCCCTGGTTTTCGCCTTCCCCTCGCTGTACGAAGGATTCGGCCTGCCGCCACTGGAGGCTATGTCATTCGGAACTCCAGCTGTATGCTCGGATGCGACAGCGATTCCCGAGGTGGTGGGGGATACTGCGCTGCTGTTCGCGGCGGGTGATGCACATGCACTTGCCGCCCGGCTGCGCGAGATCATCCACAACGAGCCGCTCCGGGAACGTCTGCGGCAGGCAGGCACCGCTCGGGTCTCGGCGTTCACCTGGGACGCGGCGGCCGCCGCGACGGTTCGAGTCTACGAGGAGGTCGTCTCCGCCCGGTGAAGGACGTCTCGCAATCGACATTCGTCTTCGCGTCCAGCCGTCCCGGCTCGGTAATGGGCCGCGTCGAACGTCGCCTCCTGCGCGTGATGGCGGCGCTTCGCGCACGCGGCGCCACCGTGTTGCTCATATGCGCGCCGCGCAGCCCCATGGCCGCCGAGGCCCGCGAGCATGGGATAGAGGTCGCCTTCTACGCGCTCGACCGCGTGAACTTCATCCGCACGCGTTCGCGCATGCGCAAGTACTTCAAGCGCTTCGGTCCGGACGTCGCGCATTCGACTGGCGTGGGAGCCGATCTACTCGTGCGGCATGCGGCATCGGGAGTCCCCACGCGTGTCGTCAACACCCTGCTGTGTTCGGACTGGCCACGCGGAAGCTCCAGCCTCTTCTCGCGGCTTGTCACGCGCAAGCTTGACGCCCGCTCCCTGGACGGCGCGGACATGCTCGTGTGCGACTGTGCCCGCCTCGCCACCCGTCTGGCCGACAGCGGCGTCGAGCGGGGGCACATCCTCGTCGACCCGCCCAGCATCGACATCGCCGAGGTGATGGCGCAGTCAGGCCAGACCATCGACCTGCCAAGGACTAGCGTCCCGCTCGTGGGATACGGGGGCAGGATCGAGGAGAGCAGGGGACTCGAAACGCTCGTTGCGGCGTCGGCGATCCTAGAGGCGTCCGGTGTGCTCGCGCAGGTGGTTGTCGCGGGCGAGGGCCCGCTCCTGCGCACGTTGCGAGATGACGTGCGCTCGAGCCATGTGCGCTACATCGGCTGGGTCGACAGCGTGCCGGCCGTGCTGCGAGAACTCACGGTGGCTGTGTTCCCTTCCACGCGACCCGGCGTTCCCACGTCGCTGCTTGAAGCCGCCGCTCTTGGCAAGCCGATCGTGGCGTCGCGAGTCGAAGGCATCGACGAGCTGTTCGAGGACGGGCGGGAGATCAGGCTGGTACCGCCCGGAGACCCGAAGGCCCTGTCCGCCGCGATCGCCGACCTGATGTCCGATCCCGAGGAGGCGGCCGACATGGGTGAGCGTGCGCGTCACCGCACCATCGACGAGTACTCCTCGGATGCGTCTATCGATCGCCACCTGTCGCTCTACCGCGAGCTGATGTCGCGGTAGCCAGGCGAAACGGGGGACACGGGTGCCCGCCGGAAGTCGGCTTCCAGCATGCGCTCGTCGTGCACATCGTCACGCAGTATCCAGACGCGGCAACGGGACCGAGAGTCCGCCTGCCTGATATGATAAGAGCCTAGCTAGCAGCGCGGCTGAGGTATGTCGGCGGCGATTCCGCCAATTCAGACGCATGCTCAGAATGAAGACTCGATTGCGAGGCAGGGCGTGACGAAGACCCCGGCTCCAAATCGCTGTGTTGGCGACCCAGGCTCGACATAGGAGTGACGCGTGACGCAACCTGGTTCGGCCCGCCCGAAGAGACCGTGGTACCTGCACCTCGCATGGGTGCCAGCCGGGGCCTTCCTCGAGTTCGCCGTCGCGCTGGTGTTCTCCAGTTGGCTGCACTGGCCGCGCCGGTTCTTCCTCATCCCGTATGTCGGCCTCGGGGTGGCCCTCAGCTACGCCTTCTTCCGCTGGAACCGTCTCAGCATCCGCAGACTGCTGCGGCACAGCTGGCGCATGGGTCTCGTGGGTGCCCTCGTGGCCGGTCTCGCGGCCGTCGGTGTCGTGATCCGGCAGCCCGCTTCGGCGCTCGCTGTCGGCTGGCGCCTGCCTGTCGACGTGCTCTGGTCGGGAACCGCATACGCCGCGGTCGACGCTGTGACGCTCTCGGTAATCCCTGTGCTCGCAGTGTGGCAAGCGTTCTCGGCTGTGGGCTGGGTGAGCAAGCCCGCCGGCAGGCTCGCCGCGCGTGCTGCGGGGTTCGCCGCCAGTCTCGCTGTCGCAGCCGTCTATCACGCCGGCTTCGCGCAGTACCGCGGACCCCAGGTCATGGGTGCTGTTGTGGGAAACGCGATCTTCACGGCTAGCTATGTTCTCACCGGCAGCCCGCTGTCGCCAGTGCTCAGCCACATCGCCATGCATGTGGCGGTGGTTCTCCGCAACCCCGGAACGGCGATCCAGCTCCCGCCTCACTACTGAGACGCAATCCAGCCCCGGCGCCCTGTGTCACTTGGCGCAGGGGCGTGGGCTTCTAGCGACTCACCCCGTAGCGCTCCAGGTCTGAGTCCACCATCATCTCGACGAGGCCCTGGAAGCTCACCTTCGGTTCCCAGCCGAGCTCGCGCTTCGCCTTGCCGGGATCGCCAAGGAGCAGCTCGACCTCGGCGGGCCGCATGAAGCGCGGGTCCTGCACTACGTGCTTCTCGTAGTCCAGACCTGCTCGCGAGAAGGCGATCTCGCAGAACTCGCGCACCGTGTGAGTCTCGCCCGTGGCGACCACGTAGTCGCCCGGCTCGTCCTGCTGCAGCATGAGCCACATCGCCTCGACGTAGTCGCCGGCGAATCCCCAGTCACGCTTGGCGTCGAGATTGCCGAGCGTGAGTTGCGTGGCCTTGCCCGCTGCGATGCGTGCGACGCCGTCGGTGATCTTCCGGGTGACGAACTCGATGCCCCGTCGCGGTGACTCGTGGTTGAACAGGATGCCGTTGCTTGCGTGCATCCCATAGCTCTCGCGGTAGTTGAGCGTGATGAAGTAGCCGTAGACCTTCGCCACTCCATACGGCGAACGGGGATGGAACGGCGTCGACTCGCTCTGCGGCGTTTCATGCACCTTGCCGAACATCTCCGAGCTCGAAGCCTGGTAGAAGCGGGCGTCGGGCTTGACGCGGTGAATCGCCTCGAGAATGCGTGTCACTCCGAGAGCGTCGACGTCCCCGGTGTAGACCGGCTCCTTCCACGAGTCGGCGACGAAGGACTGCGCGGCAAGGTTGTAGACCTCGTCCGGCTTCGCATCCTCGATCGCATCGAGCAGCGAGGTCTGGTCGAGAAGGTCCCCTCCGACCACGGTGATGCGCTCCAGGAAGGAGTCGATTCGCTCGGTCGTTTCCGACGATGAGCGCCTCTGCAGGCCGAAGACCTCGTAGCCCTTCTCCAGCAGCAGCTCTGCGAGGTAGGAACCGTCCTGACCGGTCAGACCGGTGATGAGTGCACGTTTGCCCACGATAACGCCTCCTAGCGTCCCCAGTCGTCCTCGTAGCGGACGATGTCGTCTTCACCCAGGTAGTCTCCCACAGCTACCTCGATCACGCGAAGCATGCTGTCGCCGTCGTTGCTCATGCGGTGCCTGGACCCGATCGGCAAGTAGATGGACTCGTTCGACGCAACACGTACGCTCTCGCCGTCGCGCTCTACGATCGCCTCGCCCTCCACGACCACCCAATGCTCGCTGCGTCGCTCGTGACTCTGCACCGACAGCCGCTTGCCAGGCAGCACGTCGATCGACTTGATCTGGAACGCCTCGCCCTTCATGAGAAGCGTCCAGGAACCCCAGGGTCTGACCGAGGAGCGTGAGGTCACGACCTCGGGCGCCCCCAGGGCCTTGAGAGCGTCGACCACGAGCCGCACGTCCTGCGCGCGGTCCTTGGCAGCCACAAGCGTGGCATCGGCCGTATCCACCACGATGACATCATCGAGCCCGAGCGTTGCGACGAGCCGGTCGGCCGAGTAGGCGATCACGTTGCGCGAGTCGACATCGGTGACGTTCCCGACGAGCACGTTGCCCCGCTCGTCCGGCTTCGCGAGCGTGGCGAGCGAGAGCAGAGAGCCCACATCGGACCAATCGAGCGAGGTCGGCACCACGGCGACGCGGTTCGAGACCTCTAGCACGGCCTTGTCGAACGGCACCGATGGAAGCATCTCGAACCGCTCTCGCGCTGCATCGCTCGTCCACATCTCGGAAGGCAGGCTCGCAAGCCACTCGGTGACACGCACGATTGCCTCGCCGTTCGCCGAATCAGGCGTGGCCGAGGACGACCCGGCCGACAGAAGCTCCTCGATCACGACCGACGCCCGCGCCACGAGCATCCCGGAGTTCCACAGGTAGTCGCCGGAGGCGACGTAGCCCTCGGCGGTTGCGAGGTCGGGCTTCTCGACGAAGCGGGCCACGCGGTGCGCGCTCGTATCGCCGATCGCGAGCCCTTCGAGCGCCTCCCCGGCCTGAATGTAGCCGTAGCCGGTCTCGGGCGACGTCGGGCGCAGGCCGATCGTCACGAGCATGCCGCGCTCGGCGGCCCGGCATGCCACGCCGACCGTCTCGGCCCAGCGCACACCGTCTTCGAGCAGGTGGTCCGAGGGCAGCACGATCATCAGCGCGTTGGGGTCGCGCTGCACGAGGTAGGCCGCCGCGAGCGCCATTGCCGGCGCGGTGTTTCGCGGCACCGGCTCCGCGACGAAACCGATCGCGTTGCCGCCGCCCGAGCTCCGCGCGCCGAGGTGGCTGCGTAGTTCGGGCAGAAGCTGCTCGTTGGTGAAGACATGCAGCGCGCCAGGTTCTACGAACGGTTCGATGCGTGCGACCGCCTGCTCGATGAGGCTCATTCCGCCAAAGATCGAGAGCATCTGCTTGGGTGTCATCTCGCGGGAAAGCGGCCAGAACCTGGCTCCGCTGCCTCCTGCGAGTATGACCGCGTGCAGGTGCGGATGTGCTTGTGTCACGTGCTGCTCCTTCGGGGTGTTCGAATGCCCGCACATTGTCGCATATCTGTCGCGCCACGGCCGCCGCGAGCTGGCGTCGCGTGCGCCCTACGCCTGAGCAACGCCACCGCGTCTGCGGTTCCACCCCGCCAAGGGATGCGGCACAATGAACGGGATGCCCCGCGTCCGTGGCGCGCCACCTCTTGAAGGAGTGATCCAGCGCATGTCCCCAAACGCTGACATTCGATTCGGGACCGACGGCTGGCGTGCCGTTATCGCCGATGACTTCACCTACGAGAACCTGCGCCGCGCCGCCGATGCCGCTGGTCGTGTCTGGGCCGAGGATAGCCCCGGTGGCACGATCATCGTCGGACACGACACACGCTTCGAGGCCGGCAGCTTCGCGCGTGCGGCGGCCGAGGTTCTTGCAACCCATGGCCTGCGCGTGAAGGTCACCGATCGCTACTGCCCGACTCCCGCGCTGTGCTGGTCGGTCGCGCACGACGACAACGCGATCGGCGGCGTCATGCTCACCGCGAGCCACAATCCCGCACCCTACCTGGGCTTCAAGGTCCGCATGTGCGATGGCGGCGCCAGTCCCGTGTCATTCACGCAGCGCATCGAGGCCGAACTCGTCCCCGAACCACCGGCCGCCCGCGGGGACTACGAGGTCGTCGACCTCATGGCCCCATATCTCGCGGCCTTGCGCGAGTTCGTGGACGCCGACGCCATCTCCTCGGCGAGCTTGAATGTGGCCGTCGATCCGCTCTACGGCGCCGGCCAGAGCTACCTCGCGGACATGCTGCGCAGCTTTGGCGTGCACGTGACCGAGATCCACCACGAGCTCAACCCCGGCTTCGGCGGTCTGCACCCGGAGCCGATTCCGCCGCACATCGACGAGCTGCGCGCGCTCGTACTCGAGCAGGCTCTCGACGCCGGCTTCATCACCGACGGCGACGCCGATCGCATCGGGGCCGCCGACGCGTATGGCAACTTCGTCAACCCGCACCGCATCATCTGTCTGGTCGCGCGCCACCTCGTCGAGGACAAAGGCATGCGCGGGCGCATCGTGAAGACGCTGTCGACGTCGGTGCTCGTCGACCGGCTCGCCTCGCACCTCGGACTCCAGGTCGTCACGACGCCGGTCGGCTTCAAGTGGATCTACGAAGAGATGGTCAAGGGCGACGTCCTCATCGGCGGGGAAGAGTCGGGAGGCATCGGTATCCCGAGTCACGTGCGCGAGCGCGACGGGCTGCTCATGGCGCTCATGCTTGCGGAGATGATGGGCCAGCGCGGCAAGGGGCTTGCCGAGCTTGTCGAGGAGCTCTTCGAGGTCACCGGCCCCATGGAGTACATGCGTGCCGATCTGCGTCTCGACCCCGCCGTGATGGAGGTCTTCCTCGGCCGCATCCCGGAGATGGCGCCCGCTCAGATCGCCGGATTCGACGTGCACGACATCGCGCGCGCCGACGGCATCAAGTTCTTCCTGCCCGACGATGCGTGGTTGCTCCTGCGCCCCTCGGGCACCGAGCCGCTCGTGCGCGTGTATGCCGAGGCATCGAACATGGGAGTGGTCGACGAGCTCATCGCCGCAGGCAAAGACCTCGTGACGGAAGGTGCCTGATCGCGTGCGTGTGACGATGGTCAACAAGTACTACCATCCGCACATCGGCGGCATCGAGAACCACATGCGTGCGCTGGCGGGCGGTCTGCACGACCGCGGAATCGATGTCCGCGTGCTCGTCGCCAACGAAGGCCGGATGGGCCGGGTCGACACCGTCGACGGCATTGCGGTCACGCGCCTGCCAAGGAGATTCGCGTACGCTTCCACCCCGGTCGCGCCGGGCATGACCCACGCGATCGCGTCCCTCGCGTCGGGCGACGACGCGTCCGATATCGTGCACCTTCACGCGCCGTATCCGTGGGGCGAGTGGTCGTGGCTCAGAGCCCGCCCGGACATCCCGACAGTGCTCTCGTACCACAGCGACATCGTGCGCCAGCGTTTCCTTGGCGCTGCATACCGGCCGGTCCTCGAGCGTATCCTCGACCGGGCGGACCTCATCGTCGCCGGCTCGCCGAACATGGTCGAGCACAGCGCGCTGCTCGCTCCGCGTGCCGACAAGTGCCGCGTGGTGACCTACGGCATCGACACCGACCGTTTCGCGGATCGACCCTCGGTGCTCGATCGTGCCGCAGAACTCCGCTCCATCCACGAGCGGCCGATCGTGCTCTTCGTAGGACGCCTTGTGTACTACAAGGGCGCCGACATCCTCGTGCGCGCGATGGAGTCTGTCGACGCCGACCTCGTCGTGCTCGGTACCGGCCCGCTGGAGGCCGAGCTGCGCGAGCGAGCGGTCGCGACCGGCACCATCGACCGGATCTCCTTTCTGCCACCGCAGGACGACGACGAGCTCGCAGCCTGGTATCACGCCGCGGACGCCCTCTGCCTGCCGAGCGTCGAGCGCAGCGAGGCCTTCGGACTTGTTCAGATCGAGGCACACGCGGCGGGCACGCCGGTCGTCTCGACCGATCTGCCCACGGGCGTTCCTTTCGCGAACAAGGACGGCGTGACGGGGCTCACCGTGCCTGTCGGGGAGGTCGCGGCTCTCGCCGAAGCGCTCTGCAAGCTCCTCGGCGACGATGAGCTACGCGCGCGCTTTGGCGAGCAGGCACGAGATCGGGCGAGGGCGGAGTTCACGATCCCGCGCATGGCCGAGGAGATGGAAGCCGTGTACGCCGAGGCGATCGCAAGGAGAGCGTCGTGAGGCGCGGCCGCTTCATAGCTCTCTCGGTCTTGCTGGATGCGGTGTTCATCAACGCCGGCCTCGTGCTCGCGTTCTTCGTGCGATTCGGTGGGCAACTTCCGGCATTCAACTTCAACGCCTATCTCTCGACCGCACCGCTGATCACCGTGATCTACCTGGTCGGCGGCTACATCTACGGCGTGTACGAGCCCGAGCGCACCGAGAACCCATGGGCGGTCGTTCGCGCCGTGCTCTCCGCCGTCACGCTCGGCGCGGCCTTGACTGCGGCCGTACTGTTCTTCGGCGGCCTGCGTTTCGCTTCGTTCTCGCGTCTCGCGATCGTCATCAGCTGGTTCATCCACATCGGTCTTCTCGTTGGGTGGAGACTCAGCTTCTTGCGCATCTCGGCTGTGACCTGGCCGGAGCAGCACGTGCTCCTTGTGGGCACGGGGCCGCTTGCTCGCGAGCTTGCGGGCGAGCTCCGTGCGCGAGGCAGGTGGGGCTACCGCGTGGTCGGCTTCCTGTCGGACACGGAGGTCGAACCCGGCGCTCCGCCTGCCGGGTCCATCGACGGCCTTCCGGTCTTCGGCGGCCCGCACGAAGCGTCTCGCATCGTCTCCGAGCAGCGCGTCGACAGGGTCATCATCGTGTCGCCGATCGCGCTTCGCGAGCTGATCGAGTCCCTCGTCATCGCCGAGGAGGCATCGGTTCGCGTCGATGTCGTGCCCGAGCTTTACGAGGTCTTCATCGGAACCGTTGACAGTATGGTCGCCGACATCCCGCTCATGGAAATCACCCGCCAGACGGTGCCGCCGTGGTTCGCAGCGGCCAAGCGGCTGCTCGACCTGTCCTTCGCGCTGCTCCTGCTCGTCGTCCTCAGTCCGGTCGTGCTCGTCGCCGGGTTCGTCGTGCTCATGACCATGGGGAGGCCGGTGTTCTTCGTCCAGGAGCGTGTGGGCAAGGACATGAGGCCTTTCAAGATCATCAAGTTTCGCACGATGGTTCGCGATGCCGAGCGCGAGACGGGCCCGGTGCTCGCGGCCGATTCCGATGCGCGCATCACGCCCCTTGGTGGCTTGCTACGCCGATACCGCATCGACGAGCTCCCACAGCTGCTGAACATCGTTCGCGGCGAAATGAGTTTCGTCGGCCCGCGTCCCGAGCGTGGATATTTCGTGGAACAATTCGCAGCGGTAATCCCCGGCTATCGCGAGCGGTTTAAGGTGAAGCCTGGTGTGACAGGACTCGCGCAGGTCAGTGGCGGGTACGCAACGACTCCCGAACGCAAACTGAAGTACGACCTCATCTACATGTATCATCAGAACCTGCCAATGGACGCGCAGATCGTGATTGAGACACTCAGGGTCGTTCTCACCGGGCGCGGAGCGAGATAGGAGCAAGAGTGGCCAAGAAGCGAGCGGCAGGCCCTGCGGCGAAGACTGCGGCGCCTACCCCCGCACCGCGCCAGCAGATGACGGCCACAGAACGCATCGCCTGGTACTGTCTGCATGCGATGCTCTTCGCAGTCCCGCTCGGCATGAGCAACTGGACCTGGCTCGGGTTCCAGCTCCCGTTCACGTTCGACCAGTTCGACATAATCAAAGTCGCCCTACTGCGCGGGTTCACGATCATCGCCCTGGCGGCATGGATTTGGCATATCGCCGTCGAAGGGGGACGACTCCGCCGCACCAAAGTCGACTACCTCATCCTTGCGCTGCTTGCGTGGATCGTGCTCACTACCTTCACCTCCATCCATCCGCCGACGGCCTTCTTCGGGAAGTACCGGCGCTTCGAAGGGCTCGTGTCCTTCGTCAACTACGCCGCGATCTTCTGGCTCACCACGCAATTCACCGACCGTGCGTCCCGCATCAAGTCCCTCGCGCGGACGTTCTTCTTCTCGGGTTCCATCGTGAGTCTCTACGGCATCATGCAGTACGTTGGGCTCGACCCGATCAGGTGGGGCTCGCTGCCTTTCGAACCGAACCGCGCGTTCTCCACCTACGGCAACCCCGACCTTCTTGGCGGGTTCCTCGTGTTCTCGCTCGTGATCAGCTTCGCTCTCGCTATGGCCGAGGAGGACTCGACATGGCGTGCGGTGTTTTGGGTCGGAACGATCATCAATTCGATCGCCTGGATCGTCGCGTTCACGCGGGGTGCCTGGATCGGAGGCGCAGTCGGCCTCGCGATCGTCGTGTTCGCGATGGTTCGTCAGAAGAGCAAGCTGACAACGGTCGATAGTTGGTTCGTGGCAGCGATGGCGGTGCTCAGCTCCATCATCACGGTGCGAAGCTTGACCGCGGCCTCCGAAGTCATGAACGTCTGGAAGCGCTTCTCGTCGATCCTGAACGTGAGAGATCAGAGCGCCGTGACCCGCTTCCAGATCTGGCAGGCGGCCATTGACGCCATCAAGGAACGTCCGATCCTCGGCTACGGCGCCGATACCTTCCGACTCGTCTTCCCGCGCTTCAAGCCAGAAGGCTATGTCGAGAAGGCCGGCTACCTGTCCGTGGCCGACAACGTGCACAACTACCCGCTGCAGACTATGTCCGCCCTCGGTATCCCGGGCTTCCTCCTCCTGTACGGCGTCTTCGCAGTCGTTCTGTGGCTTTCCGCCCCTATCGTGTTCGCCAAGGAGAACAGCCGGGACCGTCTTCTCATGGTGGGATTCTGGGCAGCGGCCGTGGGATACCTGGTGCAGCTGTTCTTCGGCATCGCGGTAACGGGATCGGGCTTCCTGCTGTGGGTGTCGATGGCGATCGTGCTATCTCCGCTCGCCAAGACGATCCAGGTCAAGGCGCCTTCCTGGGGGATCGCTGCCGCCGCTACCACCGTTGTTCTCGCGTGTGCGCTGCTGGTGGGCAACGTTGTCTATGTCGTCGCCGACAACCACTACCTCCAGGCGAGGGTCTTCGCGCAGGAGGCGAGTCGCGTTGCGGAGGTTCGTGCGGCGATTGCGCTCAACCCGTACAACGACCAGTACCGTGCCGAGCTTGGCGTGGCGTACGCGGATCTCGCTGTCGCGTACCTGGGCCAGGTCGACACCTTGTCGGAACCGGGGCAGGACCCGAAGGCCTTGGAGTCGGCCAGGAACACAGCCGAGATCTACCTGAAGGAAGCGGAAGCCGCCTTCAACGACGTCATTGAGTTTGTCCCGTCCGAGTACGACAACTACGTCTTTCTCTCCAATCTCTACAACATGGCCGGTGACTACTTCGGCGAGGACTACTACGCCAAGGCTGTGGAAGTAGCCAAGCGCGGCACCGAGGTCGAACCCTACGGGCCGGCGGTGCGCCTGCAACTTGCGCGCGGGCTGGTTGGAACAGGAGACTTGGCCGGCGCGCAGAAAGAACTGGAGTACGCAGTCGGTCTCGATTCGCGCTATGTGGAGGGATGGTCACTCCTTGGCCAGGTTCGGTTGACGCTGGGAGACACCGCCGGAGCCAAGGAGGCCTTCGGGCAGGTTTCCCGGCTCAGGCCGGAGGACACGAGGGTCAGCGATTTCCTGCAGCAGCTCGATTCGAGCCAGACGACCACTCCCGAGTAGTGCACGCCAGTCGAAGAAGGAAGCCTGCATGAGTCAACTACCGGTACCACCTACTACTGTCGCGAGACTGCCCCTGTATCTGCGTTGCATGCTGCAGGCACAGAGCCAGCGTGTTGCTGTGATCAACTCCGTGGGCATCGCAGAGATGGCCGGCACGAATGCCGCACAGGTGCGCAAGGACCTGTCATACCTGGGTGAATACGGGACTCGCGGAATCGGCTACGACGTCGAGGAGCTGGCGGCGCACCTCATGCGCTGGCTTGGCATCACAGAGCATCGTCGTGCGGCGATCGTGGGATTCGGCCGGCTGGGCAGCGCACTGCAGAGCTACGGTGGATTCGGGGAACGCGGCTTCAAGTTCGTGGCGGTCCTCGACACCGACCCGGAGAAGATCGGTGTCGAAGCAGGTGAGCTCACGGTCGAGGCGCTCGACGACATCGACGCCGTGTTCGAAAGGGAGGGCGTCGAGGTCGTCATCATGACGGTGCCCGCGAGTTCGGCGCAGGTCGTGGCCGATGCGGTCGTTCGTGCGGGCGTGAAGGCGATCTTGAACTTCGCACCGGTTCGCCTGGAAGTGCCCGAGGACGTTATCGTGCGGCAGGCTGATGTAGCTGCCGAACTGCAGATACTCTCCTTCCACCTCAACACGTCGAGACTCGGAGCAGCTGACTAGATGAACTCGCAAGACGACTCGCAGCTCGATCCAGACGCTCCGGATGGCGATATCGCCGCAGACTCGCAGGCGGCAAGCCAGTACGATGATCGCCAACTCGTTCCAGGATGGCTGGCGGTTCTTGTCGTGGTCCTGCTCCTTGCTGTCATGGGTGTCGGCGGGTATCTCGTTCGTGGTCTCGTCACCACACCTCGCTACGAGACTCCCGAGGAGGCGGAGATCTCCAAGTGGCAGGAGGCGGTTGACGAAGACCCATCAGACGATGGCGCGCGACTCTCCCTCGGCTTCGCGTACCAGCAGGCCGAGCGCTACGACGACGCGATCGCGGAATACGATCGCGTGCTGTCCTCGGAGCCGTCGGACACCGCCGCGCTGTACAACAAGGGAATGTCGCTCTTCGTGCTGGGACGCGACGAGGATGCCGAGGAAGTGCTTTGGAAGGTCATGGAGGTGGACGATACTCATGTGCTCGCCGCCAAAGCGCTTGGCGAGTACTACGCGGAGCGGGGGCAGTATCGCTCTCTCGTCAGGGCGGTTCGACCTGCGGTTCAGATGACCGAGTCGGCCGCGGATCTCCAGTACCTCATGGGGCTAGCGTACGAGAAGCTCGGCCGCGCTGACTGGTCCGAGGCGCGCTACCGCCTCGCCTTGCGCTACTATCCCGACATGCCCGAGGCCAAGGAAGGTCTCGCTCGCCTTGGAGTGAAACCGTGACGGACAATCTGATTCCCCCGCAGAAGCCGCGCGGCTTTCACCTGACCCCGCGCCAGTCGTTCTTGCTCCTAGCCGGCGTGTTGGCCACCATGCTCGTTGGCCTCATCGTCTACCTGCTCATGTTCCTGTCGCCCGCGGGTTTCACCCGGTCCGGCGGTGACGTGAAGAACGGCATCAAGCCATTGCTCACCATCAACGGCCCTGGCCGAGGAGAGAAGCCCGACTTCGACCGGCCGCTTGGGGTCGCGTTCGGTTCCGGTGGCCGCATCTATGTGGTCGACACCGGCAACAACCGCGTCTGCGTGTTCTCCAAGGGGGGCCGATTCCTCTTCGAGTTCGGCGGTTTCGGCGTCGCCAAGCCCCTACCGGGGGCCAAGGAGACCTGGACCGAGGGCTCGATGAACTTCCCGATAGGAATCGACGTCGATTCCGACGGCGACGTCTACGTTGCCAACTTCCGAAACGACCAGATCGACGTGTACGACGAGGATGGGAAATGGCTCAGGCGCTTCCCTGATCCCAAGCTTTCCGTTGGCAGGGGCGCGTCCGGGCAGGACGGTCTCGGGGTCGCGTGCACAGATGTCGCCGTCCGCGGCGATGAGGTGTACGTGACAGACACGTATCAGGTCATCGTGTTCAAGCGCGACGGAACGTTCCTCCGCCAGTTCGGCATGCCGGGTTCCGGTCCGACCGGGCTCGATCACCCCAACGGTATCGACGTGGGGTCGGACGGGACTGTCTATGTCTCGGACTCGAATCACAACCGGGTCATGGCGTTCGAGAAGAACGGCAAACCCATGTGGCAGCTCGGCGAGCAGGTCAGCGACACCACGACCGAGACCACGGACTATGATTTTGGGCTCCCACGAGGACTCACCGTGCTCGACAGCGGGGCGATTGTAGTCGTCGATGCGTTCGAGTTCGCCCTGGCCACCGTGAGCAGTGAGGGGAAGCTCCTCGGCAGGTACGGGACCAGGGGCGTTGAGCCAGGCCAGTTCAACTTCCCGAACGGTATCGATGACCTTGGGAAGAGGCTCGCTGTTGCCGACAAAGAGAACAACCGCGTGGCAATCCTTGAGATTCGCGACTAGGTCGGAGCTTGTTGCGGGGGAGAGCCGCAGCGGTGTATCATGAACATTGCTTATCATGACTGATCCGCGGTTCGTCCGAACGGTGGTGCGCTTGAAGCTTAGAGTCTGGCTTCGGGTCTGCATGGTCGCGCTCACGGCCCTGTGCGCGGCTTCGCCGGTGTTCGCCTATGACGAGCTGACCCCGTCCACCGGCAAGAACTGCCCTGAATGCCACGGTCTGGAGTCGGGTGTCGCGTCGCCGACGGTCGCTCCGACGCGCACCGGCCCACACGGCGGCTACTCCACCGGCACGCGCAAGTGCCAGACCTGCCATACCATTCACAAGGCCGCGAGCGGCGGTACCAAGCTGCTGCCGGCCGCCACGATCAAGGCGACCTGTGAGTCATGTCACGACGGTAGCGGAGGGAATGGCGTCTACGGCGTTCTCGTCGCGCGAAGCGTGACGCCGGCTGCCAGGCATCGGATCGGAGCTACCAACGTCGTCCCGGGAGGCGATGCAGTCGGAGGCGGCAGCGCGACCCGGACATTCTCCGACAAAGTCACCGATCCTGCGGGATACCTCACGTGCAGCGATTGTCACAGTCCGCACGCGGCGAACACCGTAGCCACGTTCACCGGCGACCGGTGGCGGCGAGCTGGCGACAATCCCACGAGCGTGCTGACGAACCGCTTGCTCAAGAAGCGGCCGACAAGCGCCCCCGCCGATGTTGCCACGTACGGCGCGGGCTGGTGCGCGGGATGCCACCAGGGCCGAAAGTACGTGTCTGGAGGCAGCGTCGTGAACCACCCGGTTGAAGTGGAGACTGGCACACCCGGTGTGGACTACTTCAACTATGAGAACGTCGTACGCGTCACGGGTCCAAACACGTCGACGACCGAGACGACGCTCAAGACACTCGGCTACAACAACCTCGGCTACGTAATGCCGTTGCCGCGCAGCGCGAAGCAGACCGGGCACTATCCCATCTGCCAGCAGTGTCACGAGGATGCCCGCAGCGTAGGCAACGATCCCGCGCAGAAGCAGCGCATCTCGACTCTGAACGGATTCAATGAGGTCTTCACCATCACGCAGGCGGACGGCAACGCGTCCACCAACAACCCGCGCTTCCAGACATTTCCCCACGAATCGGCGAACGCTCGCTTCCTGATCGAGACGGACGACAGTCTGTGTCTCAACTGCCACACACCTCCGGGCTAGCCTCGCCAGGTGTGTGCGAGCGTTGCACCGCGGGCGTCCGCGGTGCGTGCGTGCCAGGTTCTGACAAGAGGGGGCGCCCCAGGGCGTCCCTTTCCACGCACGACGACGGCCAGTGTACGAGTTCACTTGTGCGAACGCCCGGGAAGATACAAGGAGAGTGTCGAGAAAGTGTGACCGCTGTCACACTGACCCTTGATAAGAGGGACGATAACGAGGATGAAGAGGTGTATCGTGCCTCGTTCTGGCGTACGTGTTCTCGGGGAGGTCGAGTAGGGTGAAGCGGAAGACATGGTGGAGGATCGCAGCGGTTGCGGTCCTGGTCTCCGTCACATGTGTGGCGGTGGCAGCGGCAGGGATTGCGGGTGCTGGAAGTGCTCCGGTCACGATCGACACGCGCAAACCGACTGCTCCCGCGATAGCCGGTGACCGCGTTGTATGGTCGGACTATGTCGACGATTCCTACGAGATCTTCCTCTACGATGGTGCAAGTGGTGTCACGAGCAGGCTGACCTCCACCCCCGAGAACGAGGTCCAACCCGCGACTGACGGCAAGACCGTCGTATGGGCGCAATACGGCGCCAAGGACGCGGACATCATCGCCTACGACATCGCCTCCCGGTCGTATGTGACGGTGACCAACGCCTCCGGCAACCAGCTCAACCCCGACGTGAACGGCGGCTTCGTGGTGTGGGAGGAGCGCGGTCGCTCCTATGTGCCACAGGTCTATGCCCGCAGTCTCAGTGGCGGCGATCCGTTCAAGATCGACGGCCTGTCGCAATCGGCTGCCCGTCGCCCCCGCATGGGTGGCGACTGGGTCGTCTACGAGTACCTCCCGATGAACCTGAGCGACGACGGCGACATTCGGGCGTACAACTTCGTGACGAAGGCGATCACGACGATCGCCAACACCGACGCGCAGGAAATTCTGCCTGTCACCGACGGCCGCTACGTCATCTGGGCCGATGGCTCCGGCGCAGACCGCGACATCCAGGGCTACGACTTGCTGGCGGGATCCGCATTCCCGGTCCGCGTGCAAGCGGGCAACCAGACGTACCCGGTCATCGACGGTGGAGTCGCCTACTGGGTTCACAACCAGCCTGGCAAGCGCCTGCACCTCGACGGCTACGACATCGCGGGCGCTCAGGCGTTCGCGTTCAACGATGCCGGCTCTTCTGACGTCAACGCTGTCAGTGCGCGTGGCGGCGGTATCGCATGGCTGGAGCCTCGCGCAGACGGGCAGTGGCGCCTCCGGGCGATCCTTGGCCCGACGGCCGGTGCAACGTCCTCGCTGGCTTCGCTACTGCCGGTTTCGCCGGCGTGGCTGCCCTTCCGTCTGGCCCAGCTGTCAACGGCCGGAGATACGACCGCCCCCGCGATCGTGTCCACGTCAGTCAAACCGGGTGCGACCAATGTCGATGCAAACACGGATGTGACGGTGTACTTCTCGGAGGCGCTCGACGCCTCGACCGTCGACGCCGAATCGATGCAGCTCGTCGCAGCTTCCATGGGCGAGCCCGTCGACGCTGCGGTGCGATACTCGGCTCGCGCGAAGGCCGTCACCGTCTCACCCGACGAGCCTCTCGCCGAGGACTCGTACACCCTGTCCGTGGCCGCCGGGGTCTCTGACCGGGTCGGCAACGCCATCGGCACGCCGCTCGCAGTCTCCTTCGCAACGGACAGCATCATGGCGGACACTCTGGCGCCGACCAAGCCCGGCAACCCGACGGCACGCGTGTCCGGTCTCACCCAGGTCGCGCTGACCTGGACGGCATCTGTCGACGATGTCGGCGTGACCGGATACGACATCTACCGGGACACCGTGTCGTTCATCACAATCGGCTCCCGCACGCCGATCGCAAGCGTTGGTGCGGGCGCGACCTCCGCGCTCGTCAACATCGACAGCACAGTGCCGAGCGAGCGCACCAAGAAGTACACCCTGTACTACGTCATCGTGGCCAAGGACGCCGCAGGCAACACCGCGTTGTCCGGCAACGCCGTGCCCGACCCGCATGGGACGACCGCGATCGGCACGAACACGTGTCTCGGTTGCCACTCTGTTCACGGCGGTGGGAGTCGTCCGTCGAGCTGGGGTGCCCTTGGTGCCAAGGGTGCCGAGGCGTGCTACCTGTGTCACGGCAACACCGCGGCGGCCACTGCGTTCGGCTATGGGTCGAGCCTCAACACGCAGGCGCGGTTCTTCGACTACGTGGCGAGCCCGCTTCCCAGCGGGGGCACCCGTCACCGGAACACCTACATGGCGGTTACGTCGGGAAACCAGAACTCGTGCGACATGTGTCACACGTCGCATCGCAAGCCGTACGACACCGATTCCACGAAGGGCTACACCCGGATGGTGCGCTACTGGGACACCGGTTCGGGTGGGCGCTTCCTGTACTACCGCAGCGACGGCAACGTCGTGGATGTGAACGGCGTCGTTGTGCAAGCAGGGCTCGGCAAGGAATACTGCGCGTCGTGCCACGGCGCAAGCCTCGAGCGCATCGAGAACATCGACGTCGGCGGCCCGGGCGCATGGGCGAGCAGCTCCGGTGACCATCTGACCGGTTTCGACGCGGGAGCCCACGGTTCGGCGACTGTGAGGTGGGACCCGGCTCGACCGACTGCAGACGGCCCCAAGATCTCGTGCGAAGCGTGCCACAACAAGCATGCGTCGCCCATTGGCGGCCTCGTGGACTACCGGGTCTCCAACACGCAGACATCTGAGTACGAGCAGTCGGGCGTGTGCTTCGCGTGCCATGTCGACAATTACGTTGCCGAGCAGGAGAGCGGCATGAGCGTGAGCACGAACGCCTTCTCTGCATGGAACGGCCGCAACGTGCGGACCGAGTTCGCTCGCGTTTCCAGTCACCCCTACTCCGCCCAGACGGGCTCGCTCACATGCTACAATTGCCACAACACGCACATGGTCCAGAAGGGCACCGCCGGGGCGGCATGGCAGACGAGCCGGGTAAGCAACCCGGCCAACACAAAGCAAAACTACTCTGGGACTGGATTCGCAAGCTTCTGTCTGGCGTGCCACAAGCAGTCGAGCGGGACCGTGCTGTCTGCGGTTACTAACTCCTCGACTACGCTGGTGCCATACAGGGTCGTTCTCCGGGACATGGGTGCGTACTCGTTCTTCCCCGGCTGGAACAAGACCACGACCAGCGTCGACTGGGCTGGCTCGCGTCATGCGGCAGTCGGTGCCGTGCCCGGTTGCGAGACGTGTCATGATCCGCATGGGTCGAACTTCCCGCGTCTTACCGCACTCACGCAGGGCGCCAACGTCCGCGCGAACACGAACGCCGCGGTCTCGAAGGAACAGAACCTCTGTTCGAGCTCGGACGGTTGCCACAGCAGTACCGCGGCTGGCAGCAAGAACACAGGCACTGCGTTTGCCCAGACCTACAAGCATCCGATCGCCACCGACGACGTCCACACCGACCTCGAAGACCAGTCGAACTTCGGTTCGGAGAAGCGGCACTCCGAGTGCGTGGACTGTCACGACCCGCACGCCGCGCGCGCCGGGATCCACACCGCCGGCAGCGCGACGGCGGGCGGCGCCGTTCGCGGGTCTTTCGGCGTGAAGCCGAGCTGGAGCGGCGAGTGGACGGTCGCCACCGGCTACACCATTGTTCGCAACACGGGGCAGGCGACCGATTACGAGGCATATCTTTGCTTCAAGTGTCACTCGAGCTACTCCGGCCAGCCGTACAGCGTCACGAGTAACGGGCGCACGTACACCTCGACCGACGTCGCCCTCGAGTTCAACGAGAACAACGAGTCCGGCCACAACGTCATCGGCAAGTCGACCGACGGCAGCTCCATCTGGCCAAAGACGAGCGGCGTCGGCGCGGCGGACAACCGCACGTGGTCGTTGCCGACGACAGCGAACTGGCTCAAGACCGGGTGGACCCCGACATCGAAGGTCACCTGCTCTGACTGCCACACGTGGGGCGGGACGGGCGCGGCCGGTCCGCACGGTTCGAGCGTGAAGTACATGCTCGACTCGGGATTCCCGACCGACTGCGAGACCGCGTACCTGGACATGAGTCAAGCCAGTCGAGACGCCCTCATCTGCTCCAAGTGCCACAACAGCAACTACCGCGGCATGAACAACGTGCATGCGCGCGGTGACCACGCCGGGGTGGTCGACGCGCGCTGCATCGGCTGCCACGTCAAGATCCCGCACGGGTGGAAGCGTCCAAGACTCCTCGGATACCGGAGCGATCCCGAGCCCTACCGGGCGCTGTATCTGACCGGTATCACCGACAAGAACTACACGGCAACTGGCTGGAACAAGAGCGACTGCGGGCAGAGCGGGTGCGGCGGGCACAGCGCGAACCCGGCGGGCACCAGGTGGCCGTAGACCGCATCGCGACATCGCTGACGGAGGGGCGGGCCAGGGCGGCCCGCCCCTTTCGCGCGCAGTCGGCAACCACTACGATTGCTCGTATGACCTCGCGCCGTTGCATACTCCTTGGATTCGCGCTTGCCTCAGCGCTCGTCGTCGCGCTTGCGACCGGCTGTTCGCCCGAGACCCCTGCGACCACCGAGAACCCGGGTCCTCCGCCTGCGGCTCCTACGGCGGAGCTCACATCACCCGAGTCCTCGGTCCGCTCCTACATCGACGCTATCGGCTACGCGTACCGCACGGCGCGCTCCGAGGAGGCGACCCACGCGATGACCCTTTCGGAGTGGGTTCGGGTCGACTCCTACATCGAGCTCAACCGCATCGACGGGCGCGCGCTCGAGCAGACGCTGACGGCATTCACGATCCGCGCGCAGTCCCAGGAGGGCACGCAGGCCGTGCTCGCCGCCGCCGAGCAGTGGAAGTACCGCTACATCACGATGAAGACCGGCGTGTATGACGGTCCTTGGAGCCAGGCCTCCTACGAGACCACCTACACGCTGGTCAACCAGGCACAGGGTTGGCTCGTCGACCGGGTCGAGGCGAAAGCCCTGACCTCTGTGGAGTAGCGCATGGCGAGCCGCATCCGGCGATTGCTCACGTCGCGCCGCCTCGCCGTGGGGCTGCTCGCGACGATGGCCGCTTGGTCGGCGGTCGCGATGTCAGTACCGCAGGCATCCCTCGACGCGGCTGCAGCCTCGGCGTGGACGGCCTCACACCCGACACTCAGCGCCGTCGCGCGGCTGTTGGGGCTGGATAGCGCGTTCTCATCACCGCTCTTCGGTCTGGCGTTGGGAATCCTGCTCGTCAGCACGCTCACGTGCGCATGGGAGCGCACGCGAATCTCGCTTCGCGGTTGGCGTAGCGCCGGCACACTCTCTCCTGGTGGACTGAAGCGCCTGCAGCGGAACCCCGAGCTTGTCGTCACCATAGCTCCCGGTACCACCGTCGAGCAGGCTCTCAGCTCCGCCGAGGACGTGGCGCGCACTCTGCGCCTCAGGGTGCGCCGCGGCCCGACCCTGCTCGAAGGCTCGGCGGGCCGGGTGGGGCTCCTTGGCAGTCCGGTGTTTCACTGGTCGCTTGCGCTGCTGATCGCCGTGATCGTCGCAGGGCGGCTGACCAGGGCCGAGGGCATGGTCGGTGTGCCCGTAGGGGAGCGCGTGTTGGATGCGGCTTCGTCGTACCGCTCGCTCGACGCAGGGCCGCTCTACCCGGGGCATTCGGGGCTCGGGATCACCGTCGACGAAGTGCAGGAGTCGTACAGCCCCGATGGGCTGAACCTCGGGGTTGCCGTCGAAGTGGCGCTGTGGGACGGAGAGCGGGAGGTTGCGCGCCAACTTGTCTACGCCAACCACCCGCTCAGGTACGGCACTCTCATGGTGCATGCGAGCGACTGGGGGCTGGCACCGTCGTTCTCTCTCGAGGACTCGCGCGGAATCGAGACGGCGAGATCGTCCGCACTGGTCGACTTCCTGCCGGGTGACTCCGTCCGCACCGATGTGAGCGGCTTCGACATAACCGACAGTTCGGGGGAGTCGCGGTTTGGCGTCGACGTGAGCGTGCCGCTCGACGCCGAGGAGCCCTCGGTCGAGATCACGGTCACGGATCTGGTCACCTCCGATGTGCCGGGTGCGGCGACGCTGGGCGTGGGGGAGGCCTTCGAGCTGCCGGACGGCGAGAAGTTGCGGCTCGCTGCGGTGCCTCGCTACGGGCGGCTATCCGTCGCCGACGACTGGAGCGTGGTGCCGATCTACGCGTTGTTCGCGTTCGCCACGGTCGGGCTCTCCTTGGCGATTCTCACGCCGCATAGGCGGGTGCGGATTCTGGCTGTGGAGGCCGAGGGGCGGGTCTCGCTCCATGTCGTTGTGCAGCACGATCGGGGGAGCGCGGTCTTTCGCGAGGAGGCGCTTGATGCGTTCGGGAGGGTGGGTGCGAATGGGGGGCGAATCAGGCCCAGCGGCGGGGTCACCCAGTCGGATGAGCGACGAAATCAGCCGAAAGGGTGAGCCGTCATGGGTTGACTACCATGTGACTCCCATCACATAATGTGTCTTAACCCATGTCCGTGGTGACGTGAAGTCGCCAAGGGGCCGGACGTGAGCGAACGGAAGCTATGATGCATCATCCGGAAAACTGGGCACCTGGATGATGTGGAGCCAGTGGTGCAACCGGCCGTACGCTGCGGTCGGTTTTGTGTTCTCCGGGGACTGCCCAGAACCCGGCTTCCAGGACTCCGGCCGCAAAGCCCAGGCGGACATGACGGGTGGAGTACGAGCGAAGCGGGGGAGTTCAGTGATGAAGAGCAGACTACTGCTGTTTGCGCTGCTTGTCGGGGTGGTAGTCGCGATTCCAGTCGCGGCATCCGCGATCCCAGTGCCGCCCTTCGAGACGAACACATCGTGTCTCGAGTGTCACGACGTGGCGGCCGGAGGTCCGGTGATAAGCACCGTGGACTTCTCGGCGGCGTCCGTGGACCTGACGAAATGCAATGCGTGCCACTGGGTTCAGAACCACTACCCGCATGGCAGCTTCGTGCAGTGCAACTCGTGCCACTACTCGATGCCCACGCGCACGGACTTCTTCAACTCGAGCGTTTCGACACCCTACGGCTTCTTCGCGTCCGCGGTCTCCCCCTCGCTCGACCCGGCGCTCATCCACGAGGCCCATGCGAACGGCTCGTGGCCAAAGGGCGTCACGACTCACCCGACCAAGGGCCAACCCGTGTACTGCGCGTCCTGTCATGCCCCCGCAGCGTGCGATGCATGTCACGGCACCGTTCCACACGGAAACCACACCGCTGCGGCTCCCGGTGATCCCTACCCCGGCGTCACTCGCACCGTCGCTCGCGGTGCGACTCCGGCACAGTACTCCACGACCAACACCACGGTCAGCGAGACCAGCCGTTGCATCAACCCGTCCTGCCACGACGTGGCGGGCGTTCCTGGCGCGATCGTCCGCGCCCAGTTTGAAGAGAACAGCCCCTTGGTCACCTACGCTCCTCTTTGGGACACAGAGCTTTCCCTGTTCTACTCAGGTGGACAGCTGTTCTACACCGGCCGCGCAGGATACAAGGCGAACATCACGGTCAGCGGGCCCGGCATCGTGCGCGTGTACGGACTCCGTGACGCTTTCGGAGGACTCGCTGATGTCACCGTGGATGGCGGATCCCCGACACGTGTCGACTTCTTCAGCAACGCGACACAGTACAACGCGCTCGTGTTCCAGACCGATGATCTGTCCGTCGGCCTTCACACCATCACCATCACTGCGCTCGGACGGCGTACTCTTGGCTCGGGGGGCAACAGCGTGTACCTGGATGTGGTCCGCGTCCTGAACCTGACCGGAGCGAGCTTCAAGCCGGACTGCACCGACTGCCATGCCGACCGCAAGGTCACTCACGGCTACGATTCTGTCGACCACGTTGCAGATGTAGGCGCTTCGTCCAACCCGGGCGAGCCCGCGTGCGGCACTTGCCACGAGATGGACGTGCTCACCGAGCACGAGAGGAGCTCGTCATCCTCGGCGGGTGGGACGTGCGGTACATGTCATCCTGCGCCCCGGGATACCTATGGCGACTGGGATCAGTCGTGCGAGCAGGGCGGCTGTCATGCCGCCGGAAGCGCCACCGGCAAGCACGCCGACATGGCGAGTGACCACACTCCGCCTTCGGCGGGCGCCGTTTGCGCCGAGTGCCATGCGGGCGACCTGGGCGCCGTGCATGTTGATGCGTCCGTCACCGATGGCGCGGGCACGCGTACGACGTGCAACGTCTGCCACACTACGACCACAGTGCCGACCACCAACGACTGCACCGTCTGCCACTTCACATTCGACGGTCACTACGACGCCGCCGTTCACACGAGCACCTGGACCCTTGCTGGCTGTGACAGCGCCGGGTGCCATCCGACCCGCGACTTGATGGACGCGCATACGGACAAGAACGCCGCGTTCACCTGCTTCGGCTGTCACTCGAGTTCCGACCCGATCGTAGTAGCCGCCATCGACGACGGCGACACCGCGTGCGGGACGTGTCACACATCCGTCTCGCAGACGGACAGTCATCGCGCGGTGCACTGGGCGAACCCGCCGCTTGTCGGCGGTGTCACTCCCACGCCGTTCTACTCGTACTACACGGGCTCTGCGGGCACGTCTCCCACGAAGGACTGTGCGGGATGCCACGTCAGCAACCTCGTCGACGAGCACATTGGCGTCTTCGAGAACGGCCAGTGGACGCGCGTGCCGAGGACGGACTCCGCCGGCGCGGCTCTCACGTGTGCGACATGCCACGCATCCCTCGACTCAGCGACTATGACTGCGATCGCGCTCGGCCAGACCAAGTGCGATGCGTGCCATGTCGTCCACGGACCGATCGGAAAGGTCCACAAGTCGACTTATGTCGCGAATCCCGACATAGACTGCTCCGGTTGCCACAGCGTGGACCTGACCGTGGTCCACAACGGCTACATGACGACCACGACGCCGAGCGGAAGGGTTCTGTCGGGGTGCGAGCTCTGCCACGCATACACCGAAGGCGATCTCGGCCAGCGGGTCCAGGATGCCATCGCGGTCACGAACGACACGAAGTGCGATGCGTGTCACCTGGCCTACCACGAGGGCTCCACCTCTCATGGGGCATCGGCTCCCGAGAGTGTCGATGACTGCGGCACGTGCCACGGAACCGTCGAGGCCGGCGTGCTCGATGTCGTTTCAATCCATGCTGGCGTCACTTCTCCCGGGCCGTGCAAGGTCTGTCACAACAACCCGACGCGCGTGGTCGATCTGACGACCAAGAGCGCTGAGTGCGCCTCGTGTCATGCGACGGTTGGGACCGACTACCACCGCAACATGGACGTCCATGTCTCGCCGGACGCGGCGCTCTGCAGCGGTCAGTGTCACCACCGAAACCCAGACGTTACCGTTGTCCATACTGCGGGGTGTACGACCTGTCACACCACCGTGAACACCGAGGGCATCACCACGGCCTGCACGAACTGTCACTTGGTCCAAGGCGAGGACTATCACGAGAATATCGACGCCGCCCATACCACGAGCGACGCGCCGAGCACGGACTGCATACGGTGCCACGGAGACACGCCTGACGTTCGCAAGATCCACACGACGTTGCAGTGTGCGACATGCCACAACAGCCTGTGTGTGGATTGTCACACGGTTCATTCCCCCGCGCCGGGCAGTGCGCTCCTGAAAGTCATGGCGTGCTCCACGTGCCACGCCGTCTCCGGGACCGAGTACCACCGCACCATGAACGACAAGCACACCTTCGGCGCCATGGACCCGGGCTGCGTGAGCGCCGGCTGTCATGCCGCCAACACGCTGCCGGAGGCTCATGCGCCATATCTCGACCGCTACCCGCAGTACACCGACACGTGCGCGCTTTGCCACCTGAACACGGGCGACACGCGCGTCGCCAACGGCTACCCGCCGATCGACTGGGCTACGGCGAGCGCGGACTGCTCGACGTGCCACACGGTCCACGGCGACATCACGACGATCCACACCGCTCCGGCAAGCCAGGAGTGCGTCGACTGCCACGAGACGGCCGACGTCCGCACCATCCACGGCGCGACCCAGGCCGCC
>JAUXNU010000124.1 GCA_030682655.1 Actinomycetota bacterium
CTAAAAAAACTCTAACTACGATTAGTGGGCTGCAGTTGGTGATCGAAACCCTTAAAACTGTTTAAATCGAAGATATTGTGTTTTCGGTTCAGCTCTTTAACAATCTGTTGGTGTCTTCCCCACGCACGTGGGGGTGTTTCGTAGTTCGCCATGTTACACCTATGCAGCGCTTAGTCTTCCCCACGCACGTGGGGGTGTTTCCGTGTTACTGCTTGGGGTGTTTTGATTGGCTTGGTCTTCCCCACGCACGTGGGGGTGTTTCCCACGGCAATGACCGCCTCGACCTGTACGGGAGGTCTTCCCCACGCACGTGGGGGTGTTTCCCCGCCATCCCGTCACGCTCAAACCACGGTCTGGTCTTCCCCACGCACGTGGGGGTGTTTCCATGGCAGTGCGTGCTGCCGCCAGCCCCGTCACGTCTTCCCCACGCACGTGGGGGTGTTTCTTTACGGCGCTGCGCGGATAATTTTTTCCTTTCGTCTTCCCCACGCACGTGGGGGTGTTTCTTTAATTTGCGCTTTTTCGCTCGACGGTACGGGGTCTTCCCCACGCACGTGGGGGTGTTTCTTCAAAAGATTCTAGAGCCGCTACTGTTGGAAAGTCTTCCCCACGCACGTGGGGGTGTTTCCATAGGGATTATCGCTTATACCGCGACCATCACGTCTTCCCCACGCACGTGGGGGTGTTTCTAACCTCTTAGAAAAAAGCAGCGATTGATTTAGGTCTTCCCCACGCACGTGGGGGTGTTTCTTGAGGACGAGTTTCTAACCCTGGCGACGGGGGGTCTTCCCCACGCACGTGGGGGTGTTTCTTTTCAGCATGGCGGCCATGCCCGGCTGCTCACGTCTTCCCCACGCACGTGGGGGTGTTTCTCAGCTTCTTCAGTTTCGTCCACATAGTCGGGGGTCTTCCCCACGCACGTGGGGGTGTTTCTCTCGGCGATTGCCAGATCATCGCCGCCCTCGAGTCTTCCCCACGCACGTGGGGGTGTTTCCGAGGCCATGCGCGGCAACAATGCCGTTGTGACGTCTTCCCCACGCACGTGGGGGTGTTTCCAAAGAGAGGCGCTATAAATGTCCAAGATCACAGTCTTCCCCACGCACGTGGGGGTGTTTCCGGATTCAATCAGTTGTCGGGCGAAAAGACGCGGTCTTCCCCACGCACGTGGGGGTGTTTCCGAGTTTAACCACCAAGT
>JAUXNU010000125.1 GCA_030682655.1 Actinomycetota bacterium
AGCGCCAGCAGGGCGACCGTGGTCAGGAAAGCGCGCTTCATCGTCTGTCATCCCCGGGATATTTTTGAACGTCTGTCGCCGCCAGTGGCGGCCGCGTTCCTGGACGGGAGAGATGAACATCGGCGGGCGCCGGAAGTCCAGTCAGGGGCGGTGATGGCGGTTGGTCGCATGACGGGGTCGGATGGGAGGGGAGTGACCGGGATCGGCCGTCCTCACAAGGACCCGGGTGGATGCCGTGGAACGGGCGCGTTCTCCACCCTCGAGGAGTGAGCCGAAACCCCCTCGGAAGCGGCCCCCTATTTCGCAGAGTCGTCCGTCTGGTATCCGCAACACTTACACTGGCAACCTAAAGCGTCCCTGGCACCCAAATTCAGATCTTCGCTATCCGTACAACTCAAGAGACATACGTTCAAAATCTTCCATCATACAACTTCGTGTCGGTTCTCCGAGCCCCATGAAGTGTGCAAGGAAAGTGTTCCTATCAGAAAAACAAAAGTGTGTGTTTACAGTAAGGTAGTCGCACACATTAGCGTCGTTGACCATTTTGTTTTCTTCAAAGTATTTGTTCCAAATAAGTTGATCTCCACCATTTACATAAGTGGTAGATCTATCTGGAGCTAACTCAAGAATTGCGGATATCTCACGAAGTATGCGTTTGTTATTTGTTGTGGTCTTAAAGGCGAGAAAGCCTGCATTAAAGGACCATTCGCCGATATCTCTTGCGACCAATATGTCGCGACCTTCCAGTCTATCAAGCAATGATTGGGATTGGTCGATAAAAAGCATATCTGCGTCGACCCATATCACCCAATCGTAATCGTCAAAATGCCTTTGAAGAAGGTTGGCCTTCATCCATGTGCCGGATACATCCGCGGGGACGTCTGCAGGGATGTCCCTATAGACGTGGTGCGCAATGTTATGTCTAAGGCAATACCTATCAACGTTTTCTTCGTTTATTTGCCCATAGCAATCTATATTCGGTGTATATAGGGTTATTATGGCGATTGGCGATTTCGCATTTAGTGATTTATATTTATTATCATTGTTTTTGTAAGCCGTAGAGTTATCAAATACATCAGTTCCAGACACATTCGCCTGATTTATTCTTGAAACAGCAAAATCCCTATAAGGTTTGTCTTCACAATAATGGTGCGAATATTTATCATGTGGAACTTTTTCAAAGCAAACTGCAAAGGCGTCGAGCTTCTGCCAGTTGACCACGCGCCCCCTTGTAGCGACGACTCTGCCGCTTCTCTTTTCGTGTACCGCGAGGAGGCCGGACTCTCTGAGCAAGTCGGCCTCGTCGGATCCGGTCGATGCCCGGGAAAATTCGTGTCCCTTGAGGATATCGAGTTGCAGCAGGAGGTTTCTATTCCCCTCTGTATTCCGCCAGACCATAAAGCCCTTGGCCGGTATCGGCGGGCCCTCCCCCAGAAGTGAAGCGATTATCCGGGGGCTTGATCCCAGAAGAACGTCAACTGACATGTACCGATGGATTGCCGTGTTGCCGTCCATATAGAGGAGCCAGTCATCCTCTGGCAGCAAGCGTAATCTATTTCTGATAACCGCGTATCGACTGAGACCCTCAAGAACCTCCGGTGCATCCCGTACATCTGATACGGTCACGCAGTTATAAGAAAAGGCCGCGCAATATCGACTGTGATTCAGGGCAATGTGTGCAGACTGAGATCCAACGTGACTGATAACAACGGGCATCTGTATGTTTTCTTTTGCTTTTAGATTCCGCCCTGAACACAGAGCCGCATCGTTGTCGATAGATATACGTCGAACAAATTTCCGAGGTCAGGTCGCTACTCTGCAGTCTTCGCCTTCGGGTTCCTCATCCTGGGGCAATGGCCCTGCCTCTGTTTAGCTCCACATCGCGATAGTGCATTCACTTTCTGGGCTGTCTTGAAACAATCCGAACCGATCTTTAGAAAAATTCATAACGGTATCTGGATCCGAATCTAATTCACCGAGACTACGCTGTCAGCCCCCATCAAGTTGCCAACAAAAGCCCAGGGGGAGGAACCGGTTGTCAATCGCAGCGAAACGGCCTGGAATTCGGTTCGTCGTCGGCCCGGGCTGTTCCGGGCGGTGTGGATACTGGCGGGTTCCCAAATCGGCTGATCGTTGATTCAATGCCCTTCCTTTCGGAAAACAGCCATGGTTCGGGCCTTGCTCTCGGAAGTCGAGTGGGGGCTTCTTCGACCTTTCCTTGATCGAGAGGGGACCGGGCCGTGGACGACCGTCTCGCGATCAGTGGTCGGTGTTGGACGGTGGGTTCTGGGTCGTTCCCCCGGGCACGGCCCAACGTGACCGGCACCGTGGCCTGGACGATTGGAGTTGGGTGTCTCGTCAGTTCCGGCCCGAGAGGTGGGCGGGGGGCCGGGTCGTGATGCCGGAGGCTCTGTACGAGATCGGGGCGGGTCCTGGGTCTGACTTCACCCTGGCCGACCTCGGGGGCAAGGTGTCTCCGTCGTCATCCCGGCCAGGCGAAACCGCAGGGATCAGCCCTTTATCGACCGCTACCTCGACAAAGGGGGAAGCCCGTCCGAGCGACGCTTCTCAAGGTCCCGAAACAACCTTGGTCGTTCGCCCGATACGGCAGGGCTGCCGACGGCATCCTCGGCTTCGTACTCGCCGCAGCCAGCCGGCTGTGGCGCTGGCGCTCTGGCCGACCCACTTGAAGGGGGTGGCCGCCCCGCCGGCTCAGCCACACATGAGCACGCGAAATCGGCTCCAACGGTCGAAAGAGATGGCAAGAAAACGTCGGGCCCCAACGCCGCGACACATCCCATGACGGAGCGAAAGACGGGGTTCGATCTGACTAAATTTCCCGTCCGTCAGCCAGAACAGGTCATGCATGATCGTTTTCCCTGACGGAATGAGTCAGATATCAATCCCGCTTGAGAACGCTTTTGGGGAGCGTGAGCTCAAACATACCGCCTGTAGTTCAACCTGTACCATGCAGCGAGCTCATTGATTTCATTCTTGAGTGTACGTTTCGGGGACCACCCCAAGGCAGTTATTTTATCCCAGACCACAGCATATCTGCGATCGTTGAAGGGGCGATCCTGAACGAACTCAACGTGATCTTCGAACGACACACCAAAGGCCTCACAGATCTTGGCGGCTACCTCGGCGTTGGAAAACTCGTCAGGCGAGCCGATATTGTAGGTCTGATGAATTTTGCCGGCGCGCGAGACAAGTTCGATAGCGCTGGCCAGGTCACGGGCAGCTAGATAGTGGCGGACGTTTTTCCCGTTTCCGTGAAGGGGGATTTTCTCCCCCTTAATGAGCGAAAGACAACAACGGGGGATCAGCTTTTCAGGATATTGACGTGCGCCAAAGACGTTGTTTGCACGGATCATTATCACGGGCAGGTTGAATGAATGTATGTACCCTCCCACAATCATTTCCGCCGCTGCTTTTGAGGCCGAGTACGGATTCGTGGGGTTTAGAATGGCGTTCTCATCGACTGCGCCTGTCAGTACTTCGCCATAGACTTCGTCAGTGCTGATGTGAATGATTCGAGGAACCTGCTTCGTCCTGCAGGCTTCAAGAATAGTGTGAGTTCCCTGGACGTTTGTGTGCGTGAAAAGAAGTGAGCTGTGGAATGAGTTGTCGACGTGGCTTTCAGCAGCAGCATGAATCACCAAGTCACAGCCAGATACCAAGCGTTCGCAAAGCGAATAGTCGCATATATCTCCAACTACCAATTCTATTCGGTTGCTGGTTAGAAGGTCGCCAAGATTTCGAAAATCAGCGGCGTAGGTCATTTTGTCAAGAACTGTGATTTTGCTATCAGGAAAACTCTCAGCAAACTGCTCAACGATGTGGGAGCCTATAAACCCAGCGCCGCCGGTGATCAAAACATTACGCATATCTGAGACGTTCTCCGAAGGTGTGGGCGACGACTAGAGGGTCTACGGTGCCCTCTGGTCTGCCAAACCGAGTTGTCCACTTAGAGTTGTTCAAGAAGAACTCATCTCGAACATCCAGTGTTTCCTGCAGGCGGCCTTCGCCATAGCCGCTAATGAGGGCCCGGGCAACATCCCCGCAAGCAACAGCTGAACCGCTGCCGATATTGAAGACGCCGCTTGCACCGGCTTTCACGGCCCCTACGATAGACCGGACCACAATCCAAACGGGAATAAAATCGCGTCGGGTTTCGGAAGCCATATCGAAATATATCTCACCCTCATGGCGCAATCGGTGGAGCATGTGTCCGAAGAACGACGGTCGAACCGGGCCGCCTGGTGTGTATTCAAACCCGAACGCATTGGCCAGCCGCAGGATGAGTGCCCGCTCTCCCAGAGCATCCTCGATCCAGGCCTCCGTTCTGGCCTTGTTCGGACCGTAGCCGGGGCCGTCGAAATCGATCTCATCCTCTTCGCGAGCCCCCCATTGGCAGGCGGCCGCATAGACCTTGCGTGTGCTCAACATCAGGACGCGGGCATGGCATCGCCGGGCGATCTCAGCGCTCTTGCGCTCCAGGTCAGCCGCAGGATCATATGGACCGGTCCTGTATGCGGGGGTCAGCGCACAGTTCACCACGATATCGTCTTGAGTCAGGACGTCCTCAAGAAGCTCGCCCCGCGAGACGCTGATCACCGGGAGGCCCTGGCGCATGGCCTCACTGGTTAGGTGGGACCCGATCAGGCCCGATGCACCAATCACGACCAGACGGCGCGCAGGAACGACCCGGCCAGCTTCGGAAGTCATAGTTCGTTTGAGCGAGAGGCATGAGCCGTGGTCCGCCGGCCGATGAAATTGAGATCAATCGGCATCAGCCCAATACCATTGCTGTTGAGGCGTTCGGGTTGATCGAAATACAGGTATGGGATGATCGTCTTGAGCATTCATTCTGCGCGCCGACCGGCGGCACCGTAGACCCGGTAGTCATTGACACGTCGGCACCTTTTGAAACCTGAACGTTTGAGCTTTGGAGTGAAACCGGCACCCCACCGCCCAGGTTCGAGCAATAGGCGGTTTTTCAGGCAAGGACCACGGCTGTGATCTTCAACTCGATCACCTTGACCCCATTAATCTGATGCCGGGGCCCTGAACTCATAACAAGCCAGCGACCTCTAACCTCCAGTGATCCAAGTTTGGGGGAGCAGATCACCGTTACGATTGACTTAAAACCAAACCGGCCTGGAAGAAAGTCTCGCTGATCAAGGCCTGATCCCTAGCCCGCCACCCTGCCGGCCTGGGCGCGGTTGAAAATTTCGGCGAAATCGATCGGGTCCAGCACCAGGGTCGGTGAATAGCCGCCCTCGGACACCAGGCCGCTGACCAGGTTCTGGACCGTGGGGAACATGGCCTCGCCGCCCTCGACCAGCAGCTTGCGCTCCAGGTCTTCCGGCGCGACGCCGGTGACGTCGCAGACGCAGCGGCAGGTAATCTCGATCAGGAAAACCGCCGCGCCTTCGTCCGAGACCTTCACTGTCAGCCGCATGTCGACATTGACGTTGCCGTCAGGGCGAGGGTGGGTGGACATGTCCACCGACTTGTCGATCTCCAGCGGGGCTTGCGTCATCCGCGCAAGCTTTGCGGCCGGGTTCTCGAACGAAAGGTCGATCAGATACCGATTGACCACCGTCAGGGCCTGAGCAGGTGTCGCCGTCATCAATCCAATTCTTTGCCTGGCACGCTTCGATGCGGATGCCCGAAGCGGCTACCGGGTTATTGCCGAGGGCCGTGTGAAAGACAATCCGGGCGGCCGATTTCCGGACGGGGCCTGGCCGGCCCGCACAAGGCATGTCGACACTTCGGGGCGTTTCCGTTAGACCCGAAAGGGGGCCTGACGGAACAAACAAGTGAATATTTTCAGATCCGTTGCCGCGCGAATGATGCTGTTGTCCGCATTCCTGCTGCCGGCCCAGTCGGCAGCGGCCCAGTATGTGGCCGGCAATATCGGCTCCATGCCGGGCTCGACTGAACAACGTATGGCCGATGCCCTGACCTCCATCGGCATGACCCGCTGCACCACGCGGGCCGTTCAGGTCGGCCGCTTCCTGATGGAGGGTTCGGAGGCCAATTTCACGGTCCAGCCGCTTGGCCCCAATGGCGACATGTGGCCCACGGTGATCATGATGGAATCTTCGCACGCAACCAACGGCACGACCCGACTGTCGACGATCAGCATTTCTCCGAATTGCGCCGGCTTCTACCAACAGACCATCTATTGGGCCCAGCCGTGCACGGTTCTGCGCAGTGGTACCTTCGCAGCCTTCACCGGGACGCGGCGCCTGCTCGACGAAGTCTCTGTCGGCGAACTGGATGTGGCGACCCAGCTCTATCTGATGCCGGCCGGCTCACAGGGCTGCGTCTCGGTCAAGAAAGAGATGTTCCGCTAGGTGTTCAGTCCCGACGTGTGGAGGAAGCAGTCTAGCCGACCCTTCATTCCGGAAGGCATTGGGGGCCAGATATTCCATCGGAGCGCCGCAACCACGCTTGCGGTCCGAGCTGCGAGACGGCGATCGATGACTCCGCTGAACGCGCCAGCCGTGCGGTATGGTCCCGGCCATGGAACCGTCGCCAAATAGCGAAAACGGGCCTGCGTCCATGATGCGCCAGCGGGCCCGATGACGGGAGGCGGCGAGTCGGCAGGCCGGACCAACCCGCGCCCGGGAGAGGCGAAAGATTCAACCGCCATCACCGATTATGGCTTTAAATCGGCCGGGTCGAACCGGTAGGGTCTCGTCGTCGCACGTGCCTGAACGCCGCAGCGACACAGGGCCCCGAACGACCGCCTTGAGTATCAAGAGTAATGGAACCGACCCGTATGTCTCCCACCCTGCAGCGCCTCTCCGCTAGCTCAGGCCATGGCGCGCTCATCCTCGCTGCCGCCCTCTTTGTCGGCACGCCCGGGGAAGCCCGCGCCAGGGGAGTCGAAACCCCGATGGTCGGCCCCACGGCCAGCCCCGCCGTCCATCAGGTGATGACGGGGGAAACCCTGTCTGGCATCGCCGCGACCTATGGCCTCGACTGGCGCGACCTGGCTCGGGCCAACCGGATTTCGGACCCTCGCCGACTGAAGGTCGGCCGGGCGTTGACGGTCGCCGGGGTCCTTTCGCCCTCCGATCGTCGGCATCGGGTGCGCCGCGGGGAGACGCTTTCCGGAATCGCCCGACGCTATGGAGTGGCGTGGCGAGACCTGGCCGCGCTCAACGGGCTCGCTGATCCTGACCGTCTGGCGACGGGCACAACTCTCGTCATCGACCATGCGGTCGGGCGAGTTGCTCCATTGCTGCGCACCGCCGAAGCGCGCGACCGGTTCGCGATTGAATATGGGGTCGCCAAGCCGGGGGTCGGCGACGAAAAGATCGCGACCGCCGCCACGCCTCCGACTGTCCTGCCGCGACAGGAACGGGTCGCGCGCGTCCTCGCTGAGGCGGCACCCTCCAGGGTCGCCGCGGCAAGCGCCGGTGGGGAAGGAAATCAGGCTTCTCCACTGTCGTGGGAGGATCGGGCCCGGGCCGATTTCACCGCCCAACTGGCGGCCTTTGCCGCGCGCTACGACGTCAATCGGGTTCCACCAGGACGACGTCACAACTGAAATCCGAGGGCTTCAGGCTAACGACCAGATGTCTTCAGCCAGGGCGTGACGGCTTGGAGGCGGGATGATTCCAATCGGTTTCAGGTGTCCGGGACGGCCGCCTTCCGGAGCCAGCCGCACGGGTCAGGCGATCTTGCGATGACCCCGAGCGCTGGTAACGAGAGGCCGTGGTCCAGTCGCTCCGTCCATTGCCGCGACGGCCGAGGCCTTTGTTTTCAATGGAAACGATGGTGGGTGATGTAGGGTTCGAACCTACGACCCGCTGATTAAGAGTTATCGCGATAGCGTTCTCATGGCATCCCATGCCGACCGCGATCCCTCGACAAACCCTGTCACAGCGGGAACAATGCTACCATTGCAGCGGATACCTGCTCATTCCATCACCAGCAACGGGAGTGCCAAATCGGTGCCAGAACGTAGAGCTCTCAGCGACGCCGCCTTGAAACGGCTACCGCTCCCCGAGAGCGGTACTACTACCCTCTGGGATACGACCGTGAAGGGCCTCGGGGTTCGCGTCTCCTCTAAGGGCACCAAGACCTTCATCGCCTTGGTCGGGAGCGGAGCGCGGCACAAGATCGGTCGCTACCCGCTCATCGGCCTCGCAGCCGCACGAGACGAAGCCAAGAAATTCCTCGCGCAAAAGACCCTCGGTTCATACGAGAAGCCGCACACCATCACTTGGGAAACTGCGGTCGATCGCTACCTTACCGCATGCGTGGACAAGAACCGGCCCCGCACGGTCGCGGACTACAAGAAGCACCTCGCGCGGTTCCCGTTCAAAGGTCGTCGTCTCACGACAATCAAGAAGCGTGACGTGGCCAGCGAACTCGAAAATATTGCGGCCAAGAGCATGAGGGCGCACGTCCTCACGTCCGTCAAAGCGTTCTTCTCATGGTGTGCAGGGCAGGGGTACGTCGACCAGACACCGCTCGTCGGGCTCAAGATCGTCTCACCGCGGCATACAAAGCCACGGCACGCCCTTTCCAGCGAAGAGCTCAAGGCGGTACTCTCTAGCGCTCTACAGTACCCGTACCCTTTCGGGCCTATCCTCGCCTTGCTTGCCCTCACCGGCCAGAGCCGGAACGAGATCGCGTCACTTGAATGGGCGAACGTGACGCCGGAGGCAATCACTATCCCTGGCGTCATTTCGAAAAACCACCTCGAGCACACCTTCCCCTATGGGACGCTCGTTCGCCAAGTTCTCGACAGCATACCCGACTACGCCAGAGAAGGACGCTACGTCTTTCCCGCGAGGTTCGAAACGATGCGCGGAAAACCTACCTCTTTCTTCAACGCCTGGAGCAAATCCAAGGCTGCGTTCGACAAGACACTCACGGGCGTTGAGCCCTACAAGCTCCATGATCTGCGCCGGACGTTCGCGACCACGCTCCAGAGCCTCAGCGTCCCACTTGAGGTTCGGGAGAAACTCTTGAACCACATCTCAGGGAGCCAGGCCGGCATCGCGGGCGTCTACAACGTCCATCCGTTCCGGGAGGAGATGAAGGACGCCATCGCCAAACATGATGCGTTTCTGATATCGTTGCTCGCCCAGGGTCAAACCTGAGTGTCGCGACACTCCAGAAATGGAGTACCGCGATGAGGTTCTTATCGAAGAAGCAGGTGAAGGAGCTGGTCACCTACAGTCTTGCTCACACGGCGCGTCTCGAAGGCGAAGGGAAGTTCCCTAAACGGGTACGGCTCGGGACCGGCAGGGTCGCCTATGTGGAGAGCGAGGTGCAGGCATGGATGGCTTCCCGCGTTGCCGACCGCGATGGACACACCGACTCCTAACGGAGTCACTAAGGGCCCGACGGGAAACTGTCGGGCCCTTTTTTTGGGCCTGTGCCCGTCGATTGATAGCGCTGTAGCGACACGGCCAGCCCGGGCTGGAGCCCCTCGCGAATAACTTGTGAAGAAGCGTCACTGTGGGTTGACTCTTTCCCTCGGCGTACGACAGGTGCAACTTCAGGGGGAGTTCAGCTCATGAAATTTCTAGCGGTCACTTTAGGCTCCGTTGTTCTCTTTGCGCCCTGCGCCAGCTTGGCCCAGGTCACCCAGTCGTACAGCTATGACGCCAACGGCCGCCTGACCGGCGTGGTCAGCACAGGCGGGGCGGGCACGCACACCTCGACCTATGCCTATGACGCCGCGCACAACCGGACCTCGCGTAGTCAGACCGGTACGACCGCTTGGGCGGCGGTCGCGCAGCTGCCGGCGAATCAATTCCTTCAACCGGACGAGGCGCTGGTCTCGCCCGACGGCCGCTACAGTTTCGCATTGAGGTCCTCCGGCCAAATGGAGCTCTGGTCGAGCGACGCCTTGGCCGCGTCCCCTTCTCAGGCCCTGGTCGCGGCGTTCGACCTGACCGACGACGGCCAGGCGCGGTTCCTGCTGTCGCTTCACGTCAAGATCCCGGCGGCCGGGGCCTGGGTGTCGCTGCGCGACGACGGCCAGCTGGCCCTGCTCGACGACGCCGGAGGCGAGGTCTGGCGATCCGGCGATACCACCGGTCAGGAGGCCACCCAGTGAGCCGCCGCACATTCAAGGCCTGGTTGTTCGCCGCCACCTCCAGTGTCGCTCTGGCCGCGGGCGCGGCCCAGGCGCAGACGATCATTCAGCCGACGCCCCCCGAGCACTATACTCTCGATGAGCGCGGCGTGGACCTCGTGTCCGGCTATTTCAACTTCCAGACGACCGAGGTGATGATCGGCCAGCCCGGCGCGGGCGGGCTGTCGCTCACGCGCGGGAGGCTTCGGTCGGGTTGGCGAGACAGCAATCAAGGCTCGCTCAGCATCAGCGGATCCACGCACACGGTCGTTTCGGGCCTGGGGGCCGAGGTGTTCACCCTCAGCGGCGGCGTGTTCACGCCGAAGAGCAACAATGGCTCCACCCTGACCCGGTCGGGGACGACCTATACCTTCACCACATCGACCGGCACGGTCCTGCGATACACGACCGTCTATTGTTACACGAGCGCCGGCGCGGCCTGCACCAACCAGGCGGCCCTCTCTGAGATTGTCACGCCGAACGGCGAGCGGACCAACTATCATTATGTGACCGAGGAATATATCCGGTCGTGGCACCCGGCCTCCGGCGAACCCGTCTACGGCACCCTCGTTCGTCTGCAGTCGATCACCAACAATCGCGGCTACCGACTTCAGTATGGCTACAAGTCCAACACCATGCAGGGGGGCGACGCGCTCAACATCCGGATCCTGAACTGGCTGGCCGTCGCATCCGTGACCGGCGCCAACAACGCCATCGACTATTGCGCGCCGACGGCTTTCGGCTGCACCTATACCCGTACATGGCCGAGCATCGCCTATACCAGCGCGGTCGCCGGGCCGGTCACGGCCGCGACGGATCAGTCCGGCCGGGTCACCCAGTATACCTACGGCGCGACCGGCACGGACCTGGCGGGGATCCGTTACCCGGGGTCGACGTCCGACGACATCGCCATCGCGGAAGGGGGCATGATGGGTTATGCCACCAGCCTCACCGATGCGACAGGAACCTGGAACTACAGCGTCACCGACGCCGGCGCGACGCGGACGGTCGTCAGCACCGGTCCGGATTCGCAGTCCACGACCGTCGTCACCAATCTCACGGTCGGACGCCCGACCTCGATCACCAATGCGCTCGGCGCGACGGTCAGCTTCCAGTACGACAGCCAGGGGCGGTTGACGCGGACCACCAATCCCGAGGGCGACTACGTCGAACAGACGATTGACGCGCGCGGCAACGTCACCCAGGTGACGGCGACGCCGAAGCCGGGCTCGGGCCTGACGCCGATGACGTCTTCATCGGCCTTTGCCGCGACCTGCGCCAATCCGGTCGTCTGCAACCTGCCGACCTCCACCACGGATGTGGCAGGCCATGTCACCGACTACACTTGGGATGCCGTGCACGGCGGCCCGCTGACCATCACTGCGCCGGCACCGACCACCGGTGCCGACCGGCCCCAGACGCGCGTTACCTATGCGGCGCAGACGGCGTATTACAAGAACAGCGGCGGTTCCATCGTGGCGGCGTCTTCCTCTGTCACCCTGCCGACCCAGGTCTCGGCCTGCGTCTCGGGGACCACCTGTATCGGCACCGCCAATGAGGTGCGGACCACGGCCGCCTATGGTTCGACGGGCGTGGCCAACAATCTGTTGCCGACCAGTGTCAGCCAGGGCTCGGGTGCCAGTCCGTCGATGGCCGTCACTGCCATGACCTATACGGCTGATGGCGACGTCGAGACGGTCGACGGCCCGCTGGCGGGCTCGGCTGACATCACCCGCTTCCGCTATGACAACGCCCGCCAGACGGTCGGCGTGGTCGGTCCCGATCCTGACGGCGGCGGCGCATTGCTGAACCGCGCCCAACGACTGACCTACAGCCCGCGGGGTCAGGTGACCCTGAGCGAGACCGGCACGACGCCGGGCTACACAGACCCGAACTGGGCCAGCTTCAATCCCCTGGTGCGGAGCGCCACAATCTATGACGACCGCGGTCGTCCGCTGGTGAGCAGCCGGCAGAGTGGAGCCGGGACCACGGTCGGGGTTCAGCAGGTTTCCTACGACGCCTCCGGTCGACCGGACTGTACGGCGGTGCGTATGAACCCCACGGCCTGGGGCTCCCTGCCTGGCTCGGCCTGTACGGCGACGACGCCCGGCAGCGACGGGCCCGACCGCATCAGCCGCGCGACCTATGACGCGGCCGGCCGTCCCCTGGCGGCGACCACGGCCTATGGCCTGACCGAGGCCACCACCACCGGGCTGACCTATACCGCCAACGGCCAGGCTGCCTCGCTGACAGACGGGAATGGCAACGTCTCCATCCAAGAGTACGACGGCTTCGACCGGCCCGTGAAGCTGCGCTATCCGAACGCTACGGGTGGCGGGACTTCGACGTCCGACTATCAGCAGGTCACCTACGACGCCTATGGTCGGATGAACGGGAGCCGCAACCGGGCGGGTCAGGTCACTACGCTGACGCTGGACAATCTCGGCCGCGTCACGGTGGTGGACGCGCCGGTTGGTACGCAGGACGCGGCCTACACCTACGACAACCTGGGCCGCACAACGTCCGCCGTCATACCTTCGGAGCAGACGATCATCATGGCCTGGGACGCGTTGGGCCGCCAGAATTCGGAGTATAGCCCGACCTTCGGCACGGTCGGCTACCAGCATGACGCCGCCGGTCGCTTGACCCGGATCACCTGGCCGGATGGCTTCTACGCGCAGTATGATCACGATCTGTACGGTGCGGTGACGGCGATCCGCGAGAACGGGGCGAGCTCGGGTGCGGGGATCCTGGCGACCTATGCCTACAACAATCTGGGACAGCCGACCGGGATCACTCGGGGCAACGGGACGACGACCGGCTACGGCTATGACGCCGCCGGGCGGATGACCAGCCTGAGCCATGACATGGCGGGGTCGGGGGCCGATGTGGTGTTCGGCTATGGGTTTAACCCGGCGGGGCAGATCGCCAGCCGCAGCGTGTCAAACGCGGCCTACGTCTATGCACCGACGACGGGCTCGACGAGCTATGCCAACGACGGCCAGAACGCGGTGACCTCGGTCGGCGGCGGAGCGTTGACCTATGACGCCAACCGGAACCTGACCACGGGAACGGGCCGGACCTACACCTATGACGCCGCCAACCGGCTCCAGACCGCCACACCCTGGGCCACGGCGACCTTCCTCTACGACGCCAACGGCCGCCTGATGCGCTCCAGCGGTATTGGCCCCACCCGCTACTTCCTCTACGCTGGCGCTCAGGCCATTGCCGAATACAGCGATCAGGGTGCGCTCACCAACCGCTACATTCCGGGCCTCGGCCTGGACGGGGTTGTCGCCAGCTACGACGGGTCGGGCACGACCAGCCGCAGTTGGCTGCTGGCCGACGAGCGGGGTTCGGTGACGGCCCTGGCCGATGGGACCGGCGCGGCCTCCGCGATCAACCGGTACGACGAGTATGGGACGCCCGCATCAGGGAACGCCGGCCGGTTCCAGTACACAGGCCAAGCTTGGCTGGCCGAGGCGGGTGCCTATCACTACCGGGCGCGGACCTATCTGCCGCAGTTGGGACGGTTCCTGCAGACGGATCCGATCGGGTATGCTGCGGGCCCCAATGTGTATGGGTATGTAGGTGGGGACCCGGTGAACTTGACTGATCCATATGGACTCCAAGCAGCCCAGCTTGGCCCCGTGATCGTGCAAGGGAGTAGTCGGGACTCCTGTCCGCCAAGACATTTCTGCATAGTCGGTGTCGGTCAGCTTAGGGCGTTCCTCGATTCGGTCGCTGAGCTTGATGAGGTCGTGGTCACAGGCTCCAGCGGTGGCGGTGGCGGTGCTCTTTCATCCTTGGCCCAGACAATTCGGGATGCTTGTCCAGTTGTCGAAGCCCGCGGCGCATTCGGGGCAGGACTTGAGCTATCAGCTGGCGTAAAGAAGTTCCTTTCCGTGAATGGTGTATTTGACGTCGGGAGTCTGAGAGGGCGGATCGGTTGGTATGGGGACCGCGGGATTGGCGGACGCTTGTTTGGCAGTCAGCGGTTTGGTGCGGCTGCGACAGCAGGCGTTCCCAACACCTCGTACGGGGGAACTATGGGAGGAGAGCTCAGTAGAGGAGAGCTACCCATTCCTGGGGATAATGGATGGCATCCATTTACTCCAACTTCAGACAGTTTTCTAGGATATGATTTCGGCGTTCAGGTCATTGTGGGCATTGGGTTCAGGGCTGGTATAGACCCGGACGGATGCAAATAGGTTTGGTGCTATGAAGCTCAATGTAATTCTAAAAATCGTATCTGTGGCTCTATACGTTTTGTGGGTAATAGGCCTATTCATGTCTATGCCTCCGGCAACCATCGTGGAGATGGTTCTAGTTCTAAGCGCCGGAGCGGCCGTCTTTGTGATAGGATACTTTTTCCACCTGTTTCTTATTCGTGCTTTGGTGCGGATGTTTAAGAGGAGAGACTAAGTAGAGCTCCCGCCTCTAATCGTATTCGCGGTTTAGTGGCTTCAGGGCACCCTGCTAGGCACCGTCGCGACGGGGCCCGCCCTCGTCTACTTCAACAGGGAAATTGCTGAACAAGCCGGGGGGCATGACAACCCGTTCAACGAGCGGGTCGGAGGTCGATTACCCAAACCTGAGAATCTCCACCCATTCTTCCGATAGGAATCAACCGGGAGACATTCTCGCTTGGCGGGCGAGTATTTCTCCGCTCTATGACCACCGGTAAGGATTGTATGAGGGCGTACATGAGGAAGTTGGCAACGGCGTTTTACGGGGCGGTCACGACGGCTTGGGTCGCAGCGCACGCCGGGGCGGCCCACGCGCAAATCGGCTTGGCAGACCCACAAGGCTCCGGCCCCATCGTTTCCGCCGTCCAGTGGCTCCAGGGCACTCTCCTCGGCACCGTTGCCACCGTTCTCGCCGTGATCGCGGTGGCCTGCGTGGGTCTGCTGATGCTGACCGGCCGGGTCGACTGGCGACGCGGCTCCGTCGTCATCTTGGGCTGTTTCATCCTGTTCGGGGCGGTGAGCATTGTCGCCGGCATCCGGTCGACCGCAGCGTTCACGGGCTGACCTCTTGGAGCACCTGGAACGGACCCCCCTCTTCACCGCCCTGACCCGCCCGCAGATGTTCGCGGGCGTCACCTACAACTACTTCGTGATCAACGCCGTGATCGCCGCGGAACTGTTTCTGATCTTCCGCTCGGTCTGGGTGCTGCCGGTGGCCCTGGTCATTCACGGCGTCGGCGTGTTGCTGTGCCTGCGTGAGCCGCGGGTGATCGATCTCTGGCTGGTGCGGATCGGCCAGTGCCCGCGCGTGCGCAATCACAACATCTGGCGATGCAACTCCTACCGTCCCTGAGCCAGGGGGCTTCCACGGTGAAACGTGAACAGGCGGCGGGCGTCCATCTGCCCTATGCGCGGCACGTCAACGACTGCACGCTGGAGACGCGGGACGGCCTGCTGCTGCAGACGATCCGTCTGCGCGGACTGTTGTTCGAAACCGCGGACACTACCGAGCTCAACTATCGCAAGACCTTGCGTGACGCGATGCTTCGCGCCATCGGCTCGTCGCGGTTCGCCCTCTACCACCACGTCGTCAGACGGCGGGCGGAGATCGATCTTCAGGCCGAGTATCCGGACCCCTTTTCCCAGACGCTCGCAGACCGCTGGGCCGACCGGCTGGCCGCCAAGGCGCTGTTCGCCAATGACCTGTATCTGACGCTGATCCGCCGGCCCCTTCAGGGACGGATCGGCGTCGCCGATCAGGTGCGCAACTGGTTCGCGCGCGCCGGTGAACAGGCCGGGGCCGAGCGGGCCTATGAGCTCTCCCAGCTGGACGCGGGCCGGGACGCCCTGATCGCGGCCCTGGGCGACTATGCCCCCCGTCTGCTCCAGGTCCGCGAGACCCCCAACGGCGTCTGCTCCGAACCGCTGGAGTTCCTGTCGGAGCTCTACAACGGCGAACAGCGCCCCGTGTTGTTGCCGCATCAGGATCTGGGATCCTACCTGCCGTATCGCCGGGTCAGTTTCGGCCAGGAGGCGGTGGAGCTCTCGGCGGTCGGACACCTGCCGCGCAGCTTCCTCGGGCTGGTCTCGATCAAGGACTATCCGGCCTGGAGCGCGCCCGGCATGTTCGACGAACTGCTGCGCCTGCCGTTCGAACTGACCATCACCCAGTCGTTCGCCTTTGTGGAGCGGGGGGCCGCGCTGGAGCGGATGAACCTGGCCCTGCGCCGCATGCGGTCGGCCGAGGACGAGGCGCTCTCGCTGCGCGGCGAACTGGCCCAGGCCAAGGACGATGTCGCGGCCGGGCGCGCGGGCTATGGCGAGCACCATATGACCATCGCCGTGCGCGGGGATACGCCCGCCGCCGTCGATGCCGCGGTCGCGGAAGTGACGGCCAGTCTCGCCGACATGGGCATCGTCGCCGTGCGCGAGGAGATCGCGCTGGAGCCGGCCTTCTGGGCGCAGTTTCCGGCGAATTTCAAATATATCGCGCGGCGAGGACTGGTCTCGACAAACAATTTCGCCGGCCTGGCCAGCGCGCATAATTTCCCGTTGGGGGCGGCGACGGGATCCCACTGGGGTGACGCCATCACCCTGCTGGAGACCACCGCCGCCGGGCCGTATTTCTTCAACTTCCACCAGGGCGACCTCGGTAATTTCACGGTGATCGGCCCGTCCGGGTCGGGCAAGACGGTGGTGCTCAACTTCCTGCTGGCCCAGGCCCGCAAGCTCGACCCGCGCATCATCTTCTTCGACAAGGACCGCGGCGCCGAACTGTTCATCCGCGCCATCGGCGGCCGCTACGACCAGCTGCGCCCCGGCGAGGCCTCAGGGCTCAACCCCCTGCAGCTGGAGGACACGCCGGCCAATCGCGGCTTCCTGGTCGAGTGGCTGAACCAGCTTTCCGGCGGAGCCGACGTCGATGACCTGGCCCGGATCAGCGATGCGATCAGCGCGAATTTCGATCAGCCGGTCAAACATCGGCGCCTGAGACATCTGGTCGAACTGTTCCGCGGCGACCAGCGTCCGCACGCCGGTGATCTCTGGTCGCGGCTGCGTCCGTGGTGGGGAGATGGCGAACGCGCCTGGCTGTTCGACAACCCCAAGGACCTGACCGACCTGTCGGTGCGCACCGTCGGTTTCGACATGACGGTGCTGCTCGACGATCCGACCGTCCGGACCCCGGCGATGATGTACCTGTTCCACCGTGTGGAGGAGCGTCTGGACGGTTCGCCGGCGATCATCATCGTCGATGAAGGTTGGAAGGCGCTCGACGACGACGTCTTTGTCCGCCGCATCAAGGACTGGGAAAAGACCATCCGCAAACGCAACGGGATCGTCGGCTTCGCCACCCAGAGCGCGCAGGACGCCCTCGAAAGCCGCATCGCCAGCGCCATCATCGAGCAGGCGGCGACCCAGATCTTCATGGTCAATGCCAAGGCGCGGGCCGAGGACTATGTCGAGGGCTTTGGTCTCACCCCGCATGAGTTTGATCTGATCCGCACATTGCCGGACAGCGCGCACTGTTTCCTCATCAAGCGGGGCGGAGAGAGTGTCGTCGCCCGTCTGGACCTCTCCGGCGAGGACGATGTCCTGACCATTCTTTCCGGCCGCGAGCGGACCGTCCGCCTGCTCGACGAAATCCGCGCCTCGGTCGGTGACGATCCGGTCGACTGGATGCCGCCCTTGCTGGAGCGCGCGTGATGATAATCGGGACGTGCCCGGCGCTTTCCAGTGGCGACGCCTTCCTGTCGTCGTTACTGCGGCACATCGACTGTCAGGGGCAGACGCTCGGCTCGGCGGGCTATCAGGTGCTGGCCGATCCGGCCTCGCCGCTGGCGCTGGTGCTGACCGCCCTGCTGACGATCTTTGTCGCCCTGTTCGGTCTGCGCATGATGCTCGGCGAGACGCCGACCTTGCGCGACGGGGTGATGGCGGTCGCCAAGATCGGCGTGGTGCTGGCCATCGCCACCAGTTGGCCGGCCTATCGGACCGTGGTCTATGACGTCATCGTCCACGGCCACGGGCAGTTGAGCGCCGCGATCGGCGGCCCAGCCCGGCTACCCGGCGCGCGAGACGACCTGATCGACCGCCTCCAGGCCGCTGACGTCACGATCAATCGCCTGATCAATCTGGGGACCGGGCGGAGCGACGTTGCCGCCCTGACCCCGCCCGGTGAAAACGCCCCGGGGCAGCCGCCCCGGCGCACGCCCATCGCGGACGACCCTGCATTTGGAACCGCGCGCGTCATCTTCCTTTCGAGCACCGTGGCGGCTTTCGCGTTCGTCCGGCTGACGGCGGGCATTCTCCTGGCCTTGGCCCCCTTGTTCGCCGGCCTGCTGTTGTTTGGAAGGACGCGCGGGTTTGTCGCCGGCTGGGCGCGGGCCCTGGTCTTCACCTTGCTGGCTTCAATCGCCGTGACGATCCTGCTGGGCGTCCAACTGGCGCTTCTTGAGCCCTGGCTGGCGCAGGTGCTCAGCCTACGTCAGGACAGGATGGTCACAGCGACGGCACCGGTCGAGTTGCTGATCCTGTGCCTCGGCTTCGCCGTCGCCCTGGCGGGATCCTTCGCGGTGATCATGCGTCTCGCCTTCGCGGTCGATTTTTCATTGGGGCGGCGGACAGCGACGGTCGCGGTGCCGATCCGATCTTCTTTAGAGTCGGTCCTCATGCCTTCGCACAGGCCTGAGGCCGGTCGCTCCGCGCCACGCGCCCATGCCGTCGCCGAGGCTCTTTTCGCCTCCCAGCGCCGCGAGCAGGCCTATCAGACGCAACCGGCGGACGGTCCATCTGCGGGAGCCTTATCGGGACGCGCCAGAGCGCCCGCGACTGTAGATGACTTCACCATCCCGGCCCTGGGTCAGGCCTTGCGCCGGACCCGGCCGCGGAAATCCCTCGGGGCCGCTCTTCGGGACCGCCGTTCATGAAAAAAGCCAGCCGTGAATCGCTGAACGCCTATTACCGCGAGGCCGGAAGCTGGGCCGCCGACCAGCTGGGCGCACTACGGCGATCGCGCCGGATCGCCTGGATAGTCGCGGCCGCCGCGGTCGTGGTGGCGGTGTCGGAGGCGGTTGCGCTGATCGTGCTCATGCCCCTGAAGACGGTCGTGCCCTATACGCTGATGGTGGATCGAACCACGGGCTATGTGCAGGCACTCAGACCGCTCGACCCTGGCCAGATCACGCCGGATCGGGCTCTCGTCCAGTCAATGCTTGTTCAATACGTCATCGCGCGCGAAGGCTTCGATATCGCCACCCTGCAAGCCAATTATGAGAAGGTCGGTCTATGGTCGGCGGAGCGGGCGCGTGGCGACTATCTGAACCTCATGCAGGTCTCGAACCCGGACGGCCCGCTCTCGCTCTATCCCAGGCGCTCGGTCGTCGAGACCCGGGTCAAAAGCGTATCGCCCTTGAACGCGCAGTCAGCGCTCGTGCGTTTCGAGACCGTCTGGCGGGACGAGGGCGGTCAACTCCAACCGGCGCAGCCATGGGTCGCCATCGTTCAGTATCGGTTCTCGGGTGAGCCCATGTCCGCCGAGGACCGGTTCCTCAATCCGCTGGGCTTCCAGGTGGTTGACTACCGTCGCGATCCTGAAGCCATCCCGCTAGCCGACTTGTCCGTCCCGCCCGACCTGTATGGGACAGACCCGGTTGAAGCCGAAAATGTCCAGGTCAGTCCGGTGACGGGTGTAGCGCCGTGAAGCGCATCATCCTTCTTGTCCTATTGCTCAGTGCGCCTGCGATGGCCCAGACGCCGCCGCCGCCAAACGGAGACGATGCCCGGCTCAGGACGATTCAGTACGACGCCAGCCAGGTTTTTCGGCTGAGGGTCGCGACGGGTTACCAGTTGACCCTCCTCTTCGATCCCGAGGAGCGGGTGGAGACTGTCGGAATCGGCGATAGCGACGGCTGGCAGGTGACGCTCAACGGCCGGGGCGACGCCCTCTTCCTCAAGCCGATCCGGCCAAACAGCGCGACCAATATGACGGTGATCACCGACGCAAGGGTCTATAATTTCGAAATCTCGTCGGCGCACAGCGCTGGGGCCGACACCCCCTTCACCGTGCGCTTCCTCCATCCTGGCGCATCGGCCGCGACCCCGCCTGAGCCCGCTGCGCAGCCGGTCGGGCGCTACCGCTTGAGCGGCGTCCGGACGCTGCGCCCGGTAGCAATCAGCGACGACGGCGAGCGCACCTCTATCGAATGGCGCGATCAGCAGGCGATTCCCGCAATCTTCGCCATCGATGACCGCGGCGACGAAATACTGGTTGAGGGCCACGTCCGCGGCGGGCTGTATGTGATCGACGCGGTTCATCGGACGCTTCTCTTCCGACTGGATCGGCAGACCGCGCGGGCCAGCCGCAACCGCACCCGGTCGCCAGAATGACCGACCCCGCCTGGAACCCTCGCACTTCAGGCGCGACCGAAGCGGATATCCGTCCCATCGTCGCCCGGCATCGTGGCCAAACGCCGGCATGGTTGCTTTCTGGCGTCGTCGTTCTGGGGGGCGTCTTGTTGTTCGCCGTCCTTGACGGTCAGCGTCGCGCCCTGACGGTGCCCACTACCGAGGTGAGGATGGTCGATCGGGTGGAGTTGCCGGCGGCATTGCCGCCTCTCTACCTGCCACCGGAGCCGCCTCCGCCGCCTCCACCCCCGCAACCCGAGGCCTTGGTCGCGGCGGTCGCTACTGCACCGGTGCGTCCACCGTTCCCGATGGGACCGGTCCAGGCCCAGCCTGCTCTTCCCAATTACCCCGCGCCGGCTTTTGCGGCTCCGACCCCGCAACCACTGCCGGTCCTGAGCGGCGGAAGTGGTCCGGCCCTGGTAATCGATACGACGGTGTCGCGTGCGGAGGGCGGGACCAACGCTGCGGCGACAGGGGTGCCTGGTGCTGTTCGGACGACCCGTTTGAGCCGTCGGGCGATGACCGTGCCCCAGGGCACGCTCATTCCTGCGGTCCTGGAGACCGCGTTGGACTCGACCCGACCCGGCCATGTCAGGGCAATCGTGTCTCGCGACATCACCGGGTTCGACGGCAGTCAGATCCTCATCCCCCGAGGCAGCCGGCTGTTCGGCGACTATCAATCGGACATGGCGGCCGGGCAGAATCGCGCGCTCGTACAGTGGACCCGACTGGTCAGGCCCGACGGTGTCTCTGTCGCCATCGCCTCCCCGGCCGCGGACATGCAGGGACGGGCCGGCATCCAGGGCCGGGTGGACAATCATTTCCTGGAACGCTTCGGTGGGGCCCTTCTGCAGACGACCCTGAATGTCGGAAGCGCCTTTGCGACCCGAAGTATCGCGGGAGACGCTCCCGTGATCGTCGCTTCGACTGGGGCGATTGCGGTCCCTGACGTGACGCCATCAGGCTCTCGCGGGCAGCCGACGCTCCATGTCGATGCTGGCACCAGGGTGGGGGTATTCGTCGCGCGCGATCTGGAATTCCCGTCGGGCGAGGTTCGGCAATGAGTGGTGTCCCTATGGAGGGCCAAGTCTATCTGCAGAGCTATCTGGCACCGTTCGCTGATATTCTTGGTCGTGCCGATGTTACGGACATCTACGTCAATGCTCCGGATGAGTGTTGGGCAGAGACCCTTGGCGGTGAAATCGAACGTCACGGGATAACCGGCCTGGATGGGACCGTCCTGACGAGGCTGAGCCGTCAGATCGCGGCGTATGCCCATCAGGGGATCAGTCGCGAGCACCCGATCCTTTCAGCGGCGCTTCCAGGCGGAGAGCGGGTTCAGATCATCATGCCTCCGGCCACGCGAGGTGGCATCGTTCTCGCCATCCGTAAACATGTCTCCTCCGATCTCAGGCTGGAGGACTACGTCTCAGGCGGTGCCTTTGAGACCGCACATCTGGGCGGATCACGGCACGAGATCGGGCTGGATGCTCAACTGCGTGAAAGGCTGCAGTCAGGCGATGTCGCTGGCCTTCTCAGCGCAGCGGTGAAAGGCCGTCGAAACATCCTGATCTCGGGAGGCACCTCCACCGGCAAGACCACCTTCCTCAATGCCCTGATCCGCGAGATCCCGCAGGAGGAACGGCTGATCTTCATAGAGGACACGCCCGAACTTCACCTGCATCATCCCAATGCGATCGGCCTGATCGCCCCCCGCAGTGCGCTTGGCGAAGCGTTGGTCACGGCCGAGGATCTGTTGAATGCGTCGCTAAGGTTGCGGCCAGACCGGGTCATCCTGGGCGAACTGCGCGGCCTGGAGGCCTACACATTCCTGCGCGCCGTAAATACCGGTCATCCGGGATCGATGACGACCGTGCATGCCGACAGTCCCGAACGAGCGATCGAACAAATTGCACTGCTTGTCCTGCAAGGCGGCACGACGCTTCGACGCGAAGACGTCATTCATTACATCCGCTCGACCATAGATGTCTTCGTCCAGCTCTCGCGCACAGCCGGTCGGCGCAGCGTGTCAGAGGTTGCCTTGAGAGCGGACACATGACCCCGACTGTAGCCGTACTGACGTAGAGTAGGCGTCTTGCAGGAATTCCGCCTATGCGCGTTTCGCGACCGAGACGCGAACAGGGGAGAGAGATCGGTCCGCACCAAAAGCTGACGTCGGCTCAACGCCCGAACTTCAGACGCTCAACGGATGCTGATATCGCCGCCGCATCGCTTCTTTCCACAGGCCGAGATGGTTGGTAGACGCTGAGCGACGGTGTGCTTCGCCCTTCAACTCCGGGGGCATAGCCCCCCTTACCCTGTATGCCGGGGCTAGCGCCCCGGAAACCCTTATCCCGCAACACATTTCGCCTGGCTACTTGCCACGACCCCTGACCCTCCTCAGGCCCCACTTACGGACCCTGGGCCTCTCCCTAGCGGTCGAGGGCAGGCTTGACTCAATCAGCCAACCAGCTTTCGTAATGGTTGTTTGGGGAGGGACGATATGCAACTCAAGATTCAGCGCTCTCAGCGCGAAGGCGGCGTGATGTCGAAGACAGTGATCTTCTGCATCGACGCGCGCGTCGAGTTCACGGCTGCGGAGCAAGCGAGCATTACACGCTACAAGCTCCAGAAGCAGGTCATCTACAACAGCGAGGCATCGAAGAAGCACCTCGACTCCGCCGCAGGCTACCAGGCCGGCAATAGCTTGGGCGGCAACCTCCGAAGCCTCGCGTCCGTCGCGATGGCGGCGATGAACCTCAACATCTCCATCGAGAGTCTCCAGCGCGGCCAACACGTCGAGTGCAAGAGTCTGGACGAGCTCCTTGGGGCGGAACAGGCGATTATGGACGCCTGCCGAAACCTGCGAGGCTATCTCGACACCGCCGCCACGTTTGATGGGCGGGAGGTCCTCATCGACTTCAATACCGATGAACCGCATGTCGTCGCCACGGCCACCGCGCCGGCACCGATGCTTGTTGCTCCGTCAGCCACCACGGCCCAGGCCGCGCCCCAACCAGCGCTCGAAGCAGACGCAACCCACCATCGCACCGCTGATGAGACTGCCGGCCTCCGCCCTGATCCTCATGTCGGCATGGGCGGCAACGCAGGCGCGATGACACAGGAGTTCAGTATCGAACCCTTTGTTCGCTGGTGGCAGAGGTTGAGCGGCGGACAGAAGGTCGGAGTCGTCGTCGGGACCCTGTTCATCCTCTTCCTGCTGTCTCAGTGCATGGGCTGATGAGCACCTACGTCCCCTTTTTCCGGCGGTTCACCGACGAGAAGGGTAGGGAGCTCGACGAGGTCCGCCAGCTCTATGCCTGGGTCCAGGCGCAACAGAACGCCTTCTCGGAGACCCCCGTCACAGTGGGTAAGCGGGTCTATGCCTACCTCGATGATCTCCCCGACGACCTGGACCGACCGTTCCTGTACGCCCTTCACGACTTCATGGAGGCCGAGACCCAGATGTGGGCGCTTCCGGCTCCCGACTTCGAGCGGATGAGCCTGAAGGAGTTCGTCGAGTACCGGAACCTCCTCTATGCGAAGCAGTACTTCTTCACGAACCAGGAGACGGTGCTCCAGAGCTTCCATGAAGCGCTTGTCCGGCTGCTGTACGGGATAGCCCGAGAGATCCCCAAGACAGAGTCGCCGTCCCCTTTCACAATCCCGCTCATCTACACGCTCGAGGAGCCGAAACTGGCGATCGAGCAACCTTTCGGCACGCTCTTGAGTGGTCCCTACGAGGATCAAGGGCTGTTCAAGACGTTTTCGTCCCAGCTCATGCAGAACCTCTGCCGCGTCTCCGGAAAGGACACGCCGGAGAGCAAAAGGCCTTGGAAATATCCCCGCGACAGCACCTTGCCACTCGGGGAAATGGTGGACGCCTATCTGGGCGACACGCCACTTCAAGCGCTTTTCAAAGCGCCGGTCCCGTTGAAGCTCTCCAACGAGGACCGCTTCAATCACATGCATATCGTAGGCGGCACGGGAGCGGGCAAGACGACCCTCATCGAGAATCTGATCCTGCATGACATCGCCTCGGACAACCCGCCGTCCCTGGTCGTGATCGACCCCCACGGAGACCTGATCCAGAAACTCACGCACGCCGACCTGGGTATCGAGGACCGGCTCGTCATCATCGACCCGAGGGACATTCACCATCCGCCGGCCCTGAACATCTTCGCCGTCAATCAGGACCGACTGGGAGCATATGACGAGGCCACACGCGAGCAGGTGACTGCCGGGGTCATCCAGACATTCGACTACCTTTTCACCGGTCTTCTGGGCGCTGACCTCACCGCCAAACAGGGCGTCTTCTTCCGGTATGTCACGCGGCTCATGCTTTCGCTCCCGGAGATGATGGGGCGCAACGCGACCATCCTCGACATGCTCTACCTCATGTCTGACGACACCCCGTATCGCGAGGCAATCGCCCGCCTGCCAGACATTCCGCGCGAGTTCTTTCTGAGGGACTTCCCCAGCAAGACCTTCCAGCAGACCAAGGAGCAAATCCGCTACCGCCTGCAGGCCATTCTCGAAAACCCGACGATGGCGCGGCTCTTCACCAGTCCGGAGACCAAGGTTGATTTACACGCCGAGCTCAACAAGGGCTCGATCATCCTGGTCGACACCGCCAAAGACTATCTCAAAGGCGCATCCGACAATTTCGGCCGCATCTTCATTTCCCTCACCCTTCAAGCGATCCTGGAGCGCGCCGCGATTCCCGCCTCAGATCGTAAGGACACCTTCCTCTTCGTGGACGAGGCGGCGTCCTATTTCGATAGCAACATCGACGATCTGCTCACCGACGCCCGCAAATACCGGTGCGGATTGGTGCTCGCTCACCAGTATCTCGACCAGGCATCCTCGTCGCTCAAGGCGTCCCTTGCCGCCAACACCGGGGCCAAGTTCGCGTCCGGCCTTTCCGCTACGGACGCTCGCGCGATGGCGTCGGATATGCGGACAACCCCTGACTTCATCCTGGCCCAACCCCGGCTCCAGTTCGCCGCGCACATCCGCAACGTCACGCCCCACGCCGTGTCCATCCCCATCACGCCAGGGGCGCTTGCGGCCAAGCCGAAGCTCGACGCCGACGCCTATCAAAGGCTCATGGATCGGAACCGGGCCAAGGTTGCGCTCAGCACGATCGCGCCTCCATCAACTCCCGCACTTGATCCGATATCCCCACGGCCGGACGAGGATATCTCCGCAGACTGGTAGAAATATTTGGCTTCTCAGGCGAGCGCATAGCGCATCAGACCAGCCCGCCATGGCTCATGGCGCACGGTGACAACCGCGACCGAGCCGCCTACCCAACCTGTATGAAAACAGATGCTCTCAACCGCCGCCTTCGGTTCGCAAAGCCGAACCCGGTGGTCGCGCGCCTCCAGCTGACCGAGCGCGACTTGCTCCTCTTTGCGGCCATCAACCGACACGGGCCCTTGCCGTCTCACTACCTGTTTGAACTGACCAAACAGCAGGCGCGCAGTTTCAAACACCTCCAGTACCGCCTAACCGAGCTCTACAACGGCGATCAGGCTGGGCCCTATCTTCTCCGGCCCGAACAGCAGCACGCCGGCTACGAGGCGCGATATCAGCACCTGGTCTATGACCTCGCGCCGCGGGCCAAGAAAGTGTTGGCCGAGCGGGGCACCCTCGGGCGCTTCTCCCCCAGGCGGACGGACCCGTTTCTGCACCAACTCATGGGGGCCTGCGTCGCTGCGTCTTTCGAAATAGCGGCCGCGTCGAAGGGACTCCGCTATATCCCCCGCGAAGAGATCCTTTCGCATCCGCGTTGCACGGCCGCGAATGAGACGCCCAACCCGATGGCGATCCCGCTCTTCAGTCACGGCCCTGAGACGGCGCTCATCCCCGACGACCTTTTCGGCCTCGAATATCCCGGCTCAGGGTTTCGCTTCTTCGCGGTCGAAATCGATCGCAACACCGAAAGCATCGAACGCCGGGACTTGAGGCAAAATGCCTTCAGCAAGAAGATCAAAGGCTACCTCGACGTTCTGAAGAACCAGACGTTCAGATCGCACTGGGGTCTGCCGAACCTGCACGTCTTGACGATAACGACCAACGCAACTCACGGCCTGAATATCCTCGAGCACGTCAGGAAGCAGGATCAGGCCCGCTTTAACGACCGGTTCGCGATGGCGTGCGAACCGTCGTTTGGAGCCAGTTGGAGGGTACCCCGAGCCGTGCTGTCCCACCTCCTCGAAGCGTCGTGGGCGACGGCCGGAGCATCCAAGGAATTCAGCAAGGCCTAGACCCAACCACTGCCTGGACAAACCGGCGAGCGGACGGTCATGCGCCGGCAGCGCCAGCTCTACAGCCCAGGAGATCGTGCAGGTTTACCCACGCGGTCGCACAACAGCACCGCTGAACGGAAGACTCGGTGATCCATTGATCATCAGCTTCATGTAGGCGTGGTGGTTAGGCAGGCTAAGGATGTCGAGGACGTCGAATTTGCCGTGCAGTTCGTGCGAGAGGTATGCCGCATCCTCGGCTCCCACGCGAAAGACCGCCAAGCTGCCGACATTCCCAAAGACTGCGGAACGGACAGCGGGATCCAGTTGATTCAAATATTGATGCGCCAAGACCAGTCCGGCTCCGAATTTCCTGAGTTCGGACATCATATTCGCGAGCGACAGGGTGGTTAGGCTTTGAAATTCGTCAGCGTAGATGAAGAAGGCCGCGCGTTTGTCGGGCAAGATATTTGCGCGACTGAAAGCGGCCAAGCCCAACATCGTTACCATCAGGCCGCCGAGGATCACGCAGGCATCTTCACCCAGTTCTCCCTTGGACAGATTCACTATCAGCCCCCGCCTTTCATCCATGAGGGTGCGAAGGCGGATCTCCGAGACCGGCGCCACGAGGATGCGGAATAGGGTCGGGTCGGCGAGAAGTGCTCCGAGCTTGTTTTGGATCGGTGCCACAGCCTCAGCGCGGAGGCGTGCGGGGTAGTTCTCGAACTCCGTGGTCCAAAACTCCTTCACCACCGGGTTCTCGATCTTGCGCGCCACGGACTTCCGGAACTTTTTGTCCGAGAACAGGCGGAGGATGTCAGGCAAGCTCGCGTCGTCGCGCTCCAAGAGGGCGTAGAGGGCATTGCGGAGTACATGCTCCATTCGCACGCCCCACGCCTGCGGCCACTGCTTCCTGAAGGTCTCGAGGATGCCGGCGGCGGCCAGCGGGATCCGTTCCGGGCGAACGCGGCGGAGCGGATTGTATCCGAACGGCTGAAATGGATCGGGCGCATTCAGATAGGTGATGCGGTCCCGAAGCGCGTGGGGCGTCCACTCCCAGACGCGCTCCGCCAGGTCGCCGTGCGGATCGATAAGAGCGAAGCCGCGGCCGGCGACGATGTCCTGACGGAGCAGAATCTCCAGGAGTGTCGACTTCCCGACGCCGGTCTTGCCCACGATGTACATGTGCGAAAGGCGGTCAGCCTGGGCGATGCCGATCCGTTTCTTCGACCCATGGAAGTTAGATACGCCGAAGAAGGAAGGCTGGTCGCGAGGCTCAATCATCACTCACATTCTGCGCCAGCCGGCCTTGAACGCACGGGGGCTGATTGGCGCGGTTCGGGGCTTATCAGGGGCAAAGAAGGACCCCGAGTTTTCGGGGTCCAGTAGTCAGGCCGGTTCGGGCTCGCTGAAGGCCTGCAAGTAGGTGGCGGCGTCGTTCGCTCTTGCGGCGGCTGTGAAGACGGCGCGGCGGTCGTCGTTCAAAACCTCGAGCCAGGACGCAACATAGGATGCGTGATCTGGCCGGGGTTCGTTGGCAATGCCCAGGTCCGCGCAGAGGAAAGCGGCTCCGAGCTCCGCAACCAGTTCTTCCACCGCGTAGTCGTTGTCACCAAAACGGGTCCCGAAGGTCCGATCCAGGCGATGCGGTGCACCGCTCCAGTGGGTCAGTTCGTGGAGCAGGGTGCCGTAGTAGGCTTCGCTCGCGGAGCTGGTCGGGGAGCCCCGGAACCGGTCTCGAGCAGGAAGCTCGATGCGGTCGTAGTCGCGGCGATAGCAGGCTTGGGACCCGCCATGCACCACGACAGCCTTGGTGGCGGCAACGAACGCCTCCACCCCGGCCAACGTCTCAACCGTTGAGACCGGCGCAGCCCCCGGCGGCTGCCAGCCGTCCACCTGGTCCAGATTGAAAACCCGGGAGGCGCGCGCGACGAGGCGAAGCCGACCCGACTCGTCGAGCTCATCAGTCGGAGCCGTGTTTAGCCGATTGTAGAAGACGATGACGGTGCCGTGCTCGCCGCGGCGAACCTGGGCACCGAGTCGCTCCCACTGCCGGTAGCTCGCCCACCATCCGGTCCCGTATCCCGACATGACCGCCTCAGCCCACAAGGCCACGACGTTCACGCCACGATACCCGTGACCGGTGAGGGCGTTGATCGGCCGGCCGGTCGCGGCACTCACATGCCACGGCATCATGAAGCGGCCTGCCCCCGCCTCAATGGCGGAGACGATTTTGTCGGTGACGGTCCGATACAGATCGAACCGATCGTTTGAAGGTACAGAGGTTTGCATAGCTCGCTCCTTGGCGCGGAGGAGCGTCGGACCATTCCGGCGCTCCTGGACGCCCAGAAACGGAGCTGCGTTCTGGAGCCAGTCTGATCCGCCAAGCATATCGGGTCACGGCGGGAAAGCGGCACCTGCGGCGTCGACGGCAATCGCGCCAAACAACCGTCGTGCTCGACCGCCTCCCATCGGCGATCATGCCCTCATGTCGCTATCGCCCGAGGAGCTTGAAGAGTTCAAAACGCGCTACCAGCACGCGTTCAACATTCGACTCTCCGACGGAGAGGCGCTCGATCTCGCCGATCGTTTGGAAGAGCTGTACCGCACCGTCCTGAACCGCTCCGCAGAGCCCGGCGAGATGCCGCGCGCGCCGGATCCTCCTTGGCGTCTGGAGCCTCAGAGCGCGGGCGAGCAGGATCCCCCAACGGAGTAGCGTGCCATCCTCGCGCCTCCACGCGAGAACGAGGAACAGGCGCGGACGATGCGCGAGCGCGCGTGGTGCCTAACGAATTTGAAGTGGCGTTTGTGGGAATTGCACCTTAAGGCGGTGTCGCGCTCGGGTGGGGAGAATCCTATGGCGGCCGACTCCGTCAACGACACCGCTCAAGCCTCGTCGGGCGAGCACGAGGTTCACGTCTCGACCTGCAGCTGGTCCCGCTCATAAGCAGTAAGACCTATGTTGGCGACTACTCGTCCTCGCCTCGACGGTCTGGATCCAAGGCTCCACCGGCTTGAACGGACCCTCGATCCGTCTCGATTCTCAAGGTCATCAAACAGCGTTCGGTTGCGCGTCGTTGCGTTTCAGTGTCAACTCTAAGGTAGACAGCTGAGGATGGCCCCGTGCTCGCTTCCAAAATCCAGACGATTGACCCCAGCGCCCACGAGGCGCTTCCAAAGGACGAGATTGACCGCGCCCTGCTGGCCTATGGTCCACAATCGCGTTTCCTGGAGCAGGCTTGGTATACGCCCAGGACGTTGCTGACGTTCGCCAGGCCGTTTGATCACCCCTTTCACGAACCTTGGGTAAAACATTTCACCCGCGAGCATTCCGTAGTCTACGCGACCCAGGCATCCTATCTTCTGATCGCCGCAGCGATCGAGCGGGGCGATTTCACGGATCTCACGCGGGACGCCTTCCTGCACTATTGCCGGTCCGAAGAGGCCCTGATCTCCAGCCTTGACATCCGGTTCCTACAGCGGGCCCCCGTGCCCGAGCGTGTCGAGATCGCTGCTTCCATGGTCGAAGTCCGACGGCGGAATGGCGCGGTCTTCGTTCGCTGTCAGTATCGGATCAGCGACATCGTCAAACTTGACGCCTGGCTTACGGCCCCCTGCAAAGCCTGAACTCGTCGTTGGTGGGCACGGTGCAAACAGATAAAATCATAGAGCTCGCGCGAGCCGTCATCTATGCGGCGGCGACAGGGACGATCATTCATGTCTCCGGCACGAACCTTTCTCATATCGATAGGCCGGGACCCCCGGCGTTTCCGTTGGACCTGCAGTTCGCCATCGTCGCGTCGGCGATACTCTTCATCGTCATGGATGGAATTGCGCGCTACTGCGTTCGGGCGAACACGACCGAGCCCCAGTTCGTCATCCCGGGGACCCGGTTCGTGGCCGAGATCGTGGGCCTCTTCGCCTTCTCTTACTGGATCGGACTTCTGCTTTCGCGAAGCGATCCGTTCTCGTCCTCGGGATATATCTTCCTGTTTGTCTTTTCAGCGAGCTGCCTCCTGAACAATTTCCTCGACGTCCTCGTTTTCTCGGGGTCGGAACAGCCGGCCGGCCGGGTACGACTCGCCGGCGCGGCCAGGTTGTACGGGCGATTCCTGTTCTGGGGAGATATCGCGGAGAGCAACATTGGCGATAAGTTTGCATCGATCATCCGCGCGCGTGACAGGATTCGGAAAGCTGTTGTAACGCCGAGCGCTCCCGCCGTTACCGGGAACGGCGGCCACGACATCTGGGTGATCCTGAAAGCCAGCCTGTTCGATTGGATGTGGCAGGTCTTCTTCAAGATCGGCGTGCGAGGCGCGTGGTGGCGAGTAGTCGCCCAGGTCGGCATTCTTCATGGCGTCTGGTTTCATTTCCTGGCCATGACCCTTTCCGCCCTGCTCATCCTCAACCCGGTGACCACCATCATGGAGGCTCGGGTGAGCGATTTGCACAGTGTGCGATGGCTGGCGTTCGAGCCCCAATACTCGGGATCTCTCTGGATCGTCGGAGTGATGTCGCTGCTGGCGTTCCTGGCTTATGTCTGGACCTCCATTAAGGAACAGTCGCGCCAACATTCGTCGTTGGTAGGTTCATCAAGTGCGGGATTAGTCGAGCGTGCCACTCAGACTGCAGGAAACACGCTTCTATTGCTTGCCGGCCTCTATATGTGGTATAGTGCTCCCATCATTACTCTATATACTACGTACGGTGTTCTAATGGTTGGCGCTATCGTCGCTACAATGGCCGGCGTTCGCGGTGGCCAAGCGAAGCCCGTCTCAGCATGACTCTCCTGGCGATCATTTCCATTTTTGTTGTCGCCATCGCCTTGGTTGGCTTCCTGGTCGGACGGCACCTCACCTACGAAGGTTACTGGCTGAACAGCCGCAAGACGGCGAGCTGGGCCTTGGTTTGCACCATAGTGGCTACCCAGGTCGGTGCAGGCACGACGCTTGGTATCGCAAGCTCAAGTGCGACGAGCGGCACCGGCTATGGACTTGTTGCGTTGATCACAACCGTGGTCGGGTTCCTCATCTTGCCGATGCTGGTCCCGCGGGTGCAACGCGCCGCCGAGACTTCCGGGGAATTCACCCTCACGGGGCTGCTCAGGTGGCGGTTCGGACGGATGACGGGCACGGTCGCCGCCTTGGTCGTCGCCATCGGCTATCTCGGCCTGCTTGCCGCTCAGCTGGTGGCCGGGGCCATCCTGCTGGAACAGCTTACGTCGTTGGACTGGAGTCTTGCCCTCGTCGTCTCAAGTGGACTTGTGATCCTGTATTCGGCCTTCGCCGGACTGAAGGGAGATTTGATCACAGATATCTTCCTCTTCGTTTTTATGGCGGTGCTGGCGTTGTTTACGGTCTATGCGCTGGGTACCACCCTTCAGTCGTCGCCGGGCGTGCTAGGCACAATCTCCGCTGAGGCTCTGTCGCCCACCCGGTTCGGCGGCCTCACCTATCTGATCGGCGGCGTCCTGCTGGGCACGCTGGTTCCGCTGATCTCACTCGAGATGTGGTTGCGGGTCTTTGCGGCCGAGAGCCAGGCCACCGCGACCTCCGCCCTGCGATGGTCGGCGGTGCTGGTCATTCCCTTTTATCTACTCGCCATGGCCGTCGGGCTCATCAGTACGGTTGTCATGGCCGCGCCGGCCAATCCCAATCTCGTCTACGTCGAATACCTAGCGAGGATCCTGCCTTCAACGCTGATGACGATTGTCTACCTCGGCCTCATCGCGACGGTCATCTCGACCACCAATACCTTGCAGATCGTGTTGAGCGCGGTCGTGCACCGGGACATCCTGCCCGGTCAGACCGAGAGCGTCGCCGTGAGCCGTATCGTGACCGCCGCGACCGGTATGGCCGCCGGTATCGCGGCCTATTTCGTGAGAGATATCGTTGATCTGGTGGTCAGCGGCTTCTTCTACATTGTGCTTCTGGGGCCGCTGCTCCTCATCCTGTTGAGAGGAGCTCCGGCTCAGCCTGTTTCACGCTTGCGAGACGGGCTTACCGCGCTCGCTCTGTTGGCCGGAACGGTGGCGACGACCGTCGGACTGCCGATCCTGGGGCCCGGCGCCGTCATCCTTGGGGTCCTGATCACAAGCCTGCTCCTCTTCGCCCTGGCGCTGTTCTCGCCCAAGGCGCGAGCCTAGGTTGATCGGGCTCTGGCAGGGCGTCTTCTGGGCGGCGGCGACCCTCGCTTTGCTGAAGAACCTCGTCCAGGGCTGGCAGGGACGCGGTCAGTCGGACCCGCAGGGCGGCGCGGCGGACGTCCAGCGCTATGTCATTTACGCCCTGTATCTGGCGGTGTGGGGGATCGCCGTGCTGCAGAGACACCCGGTGCCGCCCATGGTCCTGTTTGCCGGCGCGGCCGCCATTGTCACGGGATCGGGGGTCACGCTTCTGGCGATGCGGACGCTGGGCCAGAGCTACCAGGAGCGGATCGAGCCCGGTGAGGACGCCGTCCTTCAGACGGCGGGCGTCTTCCGATGGGTCCGCCATCCGATGCGGGTGGGGCTCGCCATTGAGCTCCTAGGGGTGTCGCTCTCGTCCCTGGACTGGATCGCCGCGGCGCTTACGATCGTGGTGGGCTGGCTCCTGATTGTCCGGTCCCGTCAGGAGGAGGCGCTGTTGGCCCTCCGCTACGGCACCGCCTACGCCCGATACCGTGAAACAACGCCTGCCTTTCCGATGGGCCCCCTCACGAAGCTCACGGATTCGAACCCGGTCTAGACGACGCTGCTACGGGATTTCATTGTGTTGACGGCTGGAGGGGCGGCTCCCGATGAGCGCAGATGGGTACCTCAATGGATCTGTTCCATGTGAGGAGAGGGGAGTGGGTCAAATCGCCTACCGACCTCTTTGGGCGGGCGATAATGTGACTCAGGAAACGGCCAGCAATGCGCCTGTAAATGTTCAGGGGACAGGTGCGCTATGAAAAGGCCCTCTGGGTCCCGAGATCAAAGTCTTCGCTGTCCCGTCTGTGAAGGCGGGACTTCTCTTGGCCGTAGATGTTTCTGCAGGGCTATGCGCTGCGTCGTGAAGTCGTGTTCGTCGGACGAAATCTCGCCTCGCTACCAAGCCTCAACAACCTTCAACCGCCCGTCAGCCCGAACAAACGCCATAGGCCTCGTGTCCGGCGATCCCGCGCCCTGAAGCAGGTACAGCGGCCCCACATACCCCGGACCGTCAGTCTGATAATCAAAGCGGACACCGTAGGCGTACTCCGCTAGCCACGCGGCCGGATACTCCTCATCCTCAAGCCCAAAACCCTCCTGCACAGCCCGCACAGCCGCCACCTCCTCCCACTCCTGGGCGGTTAGTTCGTATGGTTTGTTCATATGCCCGGACTCTACCACAGACCGGCAAATGGCGCCGCAAGGGGAGGGGACAGTCGCCGGCGCGGCGGGAGATCCCTCGCGCCTGGAGGCGGGGACGAAGGGAAGGGGAGTTGTGGCGCGGGCGGATGGTGGCTTTGCGCCAACCGTGGACACTTGAATTGCGCCAACCGTGGACACTTGAATAATGCCGCGTTGCGGACATTCGCCTCGAATTGGGCGGGACTGAGCGCACTCGCGCAACGTCGATCCGGTAGGGGATCGAAGAAATCGCAGTCCTGATCTAGGCCCGAGAGCCTTCCGGTTCTGATCCACAGAACTCTCGCCAGGATCGGCGAAACAGCCTAGATTACGTCTTCGGCAACCGAGGATGGTGTATGGCGTCGATCGAGGCGATTAACGCGGCCATCGCTGAGAAGGCGGCGGGATCTTGGATCGCGACGGAAAATCCGGTCTGGCGGCGCAATCCCGAGATCGTCCACCAGGGCGGTGACCGCAGGTTCGGCTACAGCCCAAAGGTCGTCGAACGCCATCTCAAGCCCGCTAGCGACATAAGCGCCCTACTCAAGCCGCCGCCGCCCCCAGCCCACGACTGGCGGGGCCATGCCGGCGTGACCGCGGTCAAGGATCAGTCTCCAGACTGCGGTGCGTGCGTCGCCTTCGCCCTCTGCGCTGCGATGGAAAGCGACCACCTGATCCGGACACGCGGTGTCGCCGACCTCTCGGAGGGTCATCTCTTTTTCTGCGGCGGCGGAGACTGCGTCATCGGATGGGATTTTCCAGATGCGCTCTATTTTGCCCAGGCCAATGGCGTCGCTCTGAGCGCGAATCACGCCTACGACCCTGCGGCGGCCCAATGCTTGCCGGCCCCCGCGGCCCTTCGGCTGTCATCCTGGATCGCGACAGACGACATCCAAGAACGCAAACGGAAGATCGTCGAAGGTCCCGTCATCGGCGGCATGGCGGTCTTCGAGGACTTTCTAGCGTACAGTTCGGGCGTCTATCGCCACGTCCTGGGCGCCGAGCACGGCTATCACGCCGTCTGCATTGTCGGGTACGACGACGCCGATGCATGCTGGATCGTTAAGAACAGTTGGGGTGCCGCGTTTGGGGAAGACGGGTATTTCCGCATCGCCTATGGCGAATGCGAGATCGAAGCCTTTCCCTTTTACGCCATTGAGACGGCGACCCCGTGAGTTCTGAGGCCATCAGACGCATCGACTTGGGAGACGAAGCCCAAGTGTCGGTCGGAGAGGTGTTTGAAGTCTCGGTGCCCACCGCCTTGTCTTCCGGGCTGCGCCTCGCGGTGGACTATCCCGAGGCCATTCGCCTTGTTTCCGAGCGCGGAGAGGCCGGCCGAAAATTCGGAGGCCGCGGCACGGCGATTTTCCGCTTTGAATGTCGTGAAAGAGGCGATTTCGCCATCGCCTTTAAGCAATCCAGACCCTGGTCGGATGAGGGCCGGGTCGCCACCCTCTGCATCCACTGCGAGCGCTAGGTCTCCACTTCGATCGCATTGGCGATCTCATTGTAGATCTCGACCTCGGGTGTACGGATTGAGACGATCAGCGAGTAGCGAACCTGCTGTTCGACCCGTTCAAACTGGGTGCCCCACCATCCCTTGCCCGGGAAAACCGACACCCCGCCCATGCGCGCCAAATCGGCGGCCGTCACGTTTTCGAGCCGGTCATGCTTCAGTCCGCCACGGCCGCGGGCGCGAGGACCGAACGTCCAGTCCGGCGATTCCGCTTGGATCTGTCGACGCTGCGCACGAAGTGCGTGATTGACCCTAGCGATCGCATCCTCGGCTGACTCGTCCGGCCGCATGACGTCGAAATCAAGGACATGCGAGGGATAGGACGCCAGTTCACCGGTCAGAACTGCGGCGGGATTGGGCTCCACGAAATAGGACAGGGTCACGCGCATCTCGGCCCGCGTGCCTTCGAGCTCCTGGAGAACCTCGATCGGCCATGGGAGCTCATGAAACCGCATATAGCCGAGGATCGCCGCCTCCTGGCGCTCCGCCCGGTTCGACCGCAGGGGCAGCAAGGTCCCTTGGACGATCAGGGTCAGGGCGTCCTCGGCGTTCTGCATGGCGACTGCGCGATCGGGTCGGCCGTAGCCGTAGCGCTGCAGGAGCGCCTTCTGCATTTCCGCTCCCTGCCGGCCGGCCGAGGCTCTGTCCCGCATGGCCTGCGTGTGTTCGGCGCTGTGCACGATCAGGCCCCGGATAGTCTCGGGCCACAAACGCGGATAGGCCTTCTGGAGGCGGGCGGCCATTCCGGCGATCCCGGCAGTCGCGGCGCTGGTTTGGGCGGTCATTGCGAGACCACCGTTGTGGGAGGTGGTCAAGAGGCACAATTTCGGCGAGTCCCCCAGAGCATGGCTGGCCGTGTCGGACATCCGGTTTCCGCCCTCGTACACCACATCGGGTTTGGACGGCGGTCGGTGCGCCTTCTCCCAATTTACGGCTGTGCGCGACCAGGGACTGAGGTCACCTGCCGGTGCAAGGGCGGTATGTGTCGCCGGCGTGTCCGCGAGATCGGTACAGGCTGCCACGGTCAGGGCATTCCATGCTTGAGCCGGCGCCAAGATGCCTGAGATTTCGTTCAGTGCTTGGTAATCGCCGAACTGTCCCCCAGCCTCAAGATTCCGGCGGCTACACAGAACAGGCGTGGGCTAGCGACGTCCGCGGCCAGGGCGTCGAGTTCGCTGGACATGCTCGACGGCGAGCCGTCGGACGCTTCCAGAGGCGCATTCATCGCCAAGCAAAAAACGCGTTTGCGGTTGGAGCCGGCCTCGATCTGGTCAACCGCCTGTCTAAGCCGTACGGCCGGCAGGGTGTCGCCGCCTCCAGGTGGATAGATGGCGGCGGACTCAAGATTGATGTCCAAGGCGGCCGTGCCTTCTGCGATAAGCCCGGCAAGTCCCTCGTAGAGAGCCAAGCCGGCCATCTGGGTCCCGTGGCCATTCCAGTCCGAAACCGGAGGCCACGGCCCCCCGATCTGGACGCTTTGGCGCAGGGCTGGCGCAAGGAGCAAGTGATCCTCGGTCACGCCAGTGTCGACAATACAGACCGCTGGATCTGCCGGGTCGGGCAGCGCCGTCAGGCGGCGGGCGGCGGCCTCGACAGCCAGCGCCTGAATGCCGGGCGGCATACCGAAGACCTCGGCGGCCAAGGACGAGGCCGGCCTCAGTTGAGAAATGGTCGCGCTCTGAACTAGGCGCTCGAACTGCTCGCGAGTCGCACGCAGCCGGATGATCCTGACCCGATCGAAATCGACGCCCTTTGGCGGATTGGGAATCCGGATTTCTTCGATCGCGGCCCGAAACCGCGGCTCGGCGGTCGGCTGCAGCCAGACCTCCCAGTCAAACTCCGCGCCCGGCTGTGGCAGGTCGATCGGAGACGCCCAGAGATCCGAGACTTCGGTTTGCGCGATGACGGGGCGCGCCTCGAAGAAATTGAAGTGGTGCGGCCGATTGCCCCCCTCGTGCTTGACGTATTTCTGGGCGGCGGCCTCGAACTTTTCGAGCGTGCTGGGATCGAGCGCTACATTCACCCGCTCCGTCTTGTTGAGGCCGAAGGCAGACAGGACATCGTTACGCCTGCCCGGAACGCTGCGGTTGACCCCATGGTCGCCGGAAGCTCTTACGCTCATGGCGATAGCCCGGGGTTCAGCGCCCTCAGGCGTAGGGTGAGCCTCGATCAGCTCAGTGACGCCGCGCAGGACCCGGCGCGCGGCTTCGGCCCGATCTCGAACGAGCGGATAGGTTCGAGGGTCGCCTCCGCCGGTCGCCGCGAATTCGATTGATCGGCCAGCGTTCGGGATCAGAAGGTGTGGTCGTTCGATAGGCATGGCACTGCATCTGCAGCGGGAATCATTTCCGGGTCAAACGGTTATCGTTAGTCCGCACCGTTGCGACGTCGCTCCGCGGCCGCCCCCGCCAGAATATCAGTCGTGAAACGAGCGTCGTGATCGAGCACGGCGGTGCGGGCCGCGTCTTCCGCGGCGCGCACCATCTCTGCCTGGCTGAGACCTAGCGCGCACTCCACCACCTGATCCCAATCGATCGCGCGGAGATTGAAGGCCGCCAAGGCTTTTTCAAAGACATCGCGGATCCGATCACCTGTGAGGATGTCGTATTCTACGGTGCCGTCGAAACGGCGGAACAGGGCCGGGTCGAGCAATTCGCGGTGATTGGTCGCGGCAATGATGAGGGCGTCGCTTTGGTCGTCCTCGAGCAGCTGTAGGATTGAGTTGAGCATGCGGCGGGCCTCCCCGACGTCGTTGCCGATCAGCCGCTTGGTGGCCAAGGCGTCGAATTCATCGAAGAAATAGACGCCGGGTGTAGTGCGCATCGCGTCGAACACTAGGCGCAGCTTGGCCGAGGTCTCACCCATGTATTTGGTGATGACGCCATCCAGCAGGATGGTGAAGAGAGGAAGGGACAGTTCGCCCGCGAGCGCGCTCGCCGTCATGGTCTTGCCGGTGCCCGGCGGCCCGACGAGGAGGAATTTACGGCGAGGCTTCAGGCCATGTTCAGCGAGCCGGGCGGCATGACGCTGCTCATCGACGATCCGCTGCAGTCGGTCCAGAGCACCCGGATCGAGCACCATGTCGCTCAGCCGGATCATCGGATAGTTGGCAGAGACCAAGCCTGCGAGTTCGCCCTTAGGACGGACCATGGGGATCGGTCCGGACCCCCGCTCGATTTCGCCGGCGGCGCGGACCCGGGCGTCCTGGATCAGCATCCTGATCTCCTCGGCCAGCTTGCGTTGACCACGCTGAGCCGCATCCGCCGCGAGCTGAAGCGCGACCGACTGGAATCGGCTCTCGTCGCGCTGTGAGAACGAGCGGACGAGAGACAACAGTTGGGCCTGTGTGGCCAAGCAGATCTCCTGAGGTTGGGCGCAACCTACGCTTCCCAGCGTAGACGGCCAATCCCTACGATGGCCTAAACAATTTCGACAGTTTCCTGTCATATATGGAGTGAACGACAGGAGTTGGCAGCAACATGTCCGACGGCTCAGATTCGCGCTCGACATGGAACCAGGAGGCGGCGCGGGTCCTCAAAGCGGAACTGGCCGCCGCAGCGTCGCCCGCGCGACGTTGGTCGAACGGCTGAACAAGAACGGGCCGCCGATTAGCCTGCAGGCGGTCAACAGTAAGCTCTGCCGAGGCACCTTCAGCGCAGCCTCTATGCTTCGCGTGCTGCACGCCATAGAGTGCGACGTCCGTATCGCGCGGCAGTCGGGACCGCCCGGAAGGCGGCAGACGGCCGCCGATTAAGCCGAGCCGGGCCGGTCCGCGAACCGAAACGGTACAACGCCTTCGACGGTGACTACTTCGATCTGCGCCATCTGCTTCCTTTGGACCTTCGAGGTTCCCGGTCAGTATCCAGTGACACCGGGATCGCTAGCGAAACGGCATCGGTCAAGCTTCGCACCAACCCGTCGAGCGGACTTCCCGGCGCGTCGATCATTTCCAGCAGACCCGTCAATAGCCGGCCAGGCCGCTCGCGCAGATCTTCAGGCGTCAACGCCTCGCACTCGGCCAAGACCTCGCGAAGAGCATGGGGCGCGGGGCGCGGCTTATCGAGCATCCGGGCGACCAGGCGGGGCAGGATCGCGAACAAGACGAGTGAGTGACCAATGCGATACCGGATCGCCTCGTTGTTCGCCACGCTCCTGGATGCGCCCACCTCCACCGCCGGGCCGCCGTGAATCCCAGCCCTGGACCGGAAGCCCTCGACCCAGCTTCGCTCACGCGGGAAGCCGGCGGTCGAAAAGTAAAGCGCCGGGTCTTCCCAAATGCGCCGCGACGAGGTCAGCGCGCCGGCACCGTCGACCCTCTGGCGTTCAGCGTTGGCGCGGGCCCGGGCTCGCAGAAACATGCGCGTGGTCTCCGCGTGGATTTCGGACCCGTCCGCGCAGTATTCACTGACGAGACCGCCCCACGCCTCGTAGTCGGACAACCGGTAGCCGCACACCTTGTCGTCGACGAGCGTTTCCTGATCATCGTCGACCTCCAGATCACGGATCACCGCATCCACGCGCAGTTCGAGCTCGCGATATGATTGCGGAACCTCCTCCGAGTCCCGGCGTCGCCCGATCGCGCCCTCCATCAGCGCGTTCGGTCTGGCGGCGGCGCGCATGCGGGAGACATAGTCGGGCAGGTAGACGGTATCGGCGTCGCCCTGCAGGATGAGGACGTTACTGGCGGATTGACCCCGCTGCCGCGCGAGGTCCGCAGCATACCGGACGCCGGCGTGTCGAGGCGGCACGAAGCCGCGGATCGGCTCCACAATGCGATGGATCCGGCCCGGAGGCCCCGCCTCAATAAAGTCTCCCAACACCGCCCAAGTTAGATCGGTGGATCCGTTGTCCACGAGTATCAGATCGGTCTCTGGCGGCGGCGGAGGCCCGCCAAAGCCGAGCGAGCGAAGTGTTGTCGCGATGTGATCCTGCTCGTTCAAACACGGGATCACGACGGCGACGTGCGTGACCACTCTAGCTGGTCCGGGTCCAGCGCATCAGATGCTGACTGTAGTTGGGAGGCGAGACGTCGGCGTATCCCGCAGCGGCTGCCGCACGTCTGGACGGCTCGTTCGACTTGCGCATATGGGCGTAGACCGTGTCGTACTGGCTTTCGAGGCTGGCCAGCCGGTACGCTACGCGGCCGATCCCGCGCCCCTGGCTCTGGCGGTTGAGATAGATCTGGATCGAGGCGTGGGGGCCGAGCGGAGGCTCGTCGATCCAGTTGATGAAGATGCGGCCGGCCCGGGCCTGGCCGCACAGGATCGACCACGCTTCGCCACCAAGCCCGCCGCCGCGCTTGGGCGTGCCCTTGGCGCGCAGCAGGGTGATCTCCTTGGGGCTTACGCGATCTTCGGGCGCGACGGGACGAACCGGCTTGGACTTTGGACCTGGGCGGGTCGACGCGCGGCGTGAGGACGGGTCAGGCATAGAGCTCACCCAGACTATCACGAAGCGTGCGCTCGGCCTCGTCCCACAGCTCTGACGGAAAGAAGCCCGGCGAATAGGCCACCACGGCGTCGGCGACCCTGCCAAGGAGCCGCCGGTCCGAGAGCGCCCCTGCCACGGCGCCGATTTCCGCCATGACCGCGACTCGGTCAGGATCGAGCGGCTCGGGTCGGTCGCTCCAGTCACCGTCGCCGTCGTAGCGGTTGTTGAAATAGTCCATGTCCAGATGGAGCAGGACCGGTCCCGGCGCGAGATCCTGGAGCCAGTGATCCCTGTCTGGCGTTAAGCGGTAGCGGCCTGGTCCTGTTCCCTCTGCCGTCACGAGCGTAATCGACGGTCTGAGGGCTCCCGGCTCGAGCAGATCGTCGACGACCGTACCGGCCTCGATCCGGAAGTCTGTGGTGCTCCCCGCCTTGGGCGGCTGACACAGGTGGCGCACCTCGGCCTGTGGAAAGGCGTGTAGGAAGGGCGTGAGGAAGCTTCCCATCCCGACCGCGCCGCTCTCGAGGGCTCGCTGCACGGAATCGGGGTCTTCTACCCGCACAGGTCCGCCCCCGATGGGATCGACCCAGCCGCCCTCGCGAAGGAAGAGGCGTGGCGACATCAGATCGCGATGATCGTCCACGTGCAGGATGGTGAGGGGAGCCGTCCTTTCGAAGCCCGAGCTCGCCGCCCACTGCGACCAGCTGACCAGCGTCCAGGTGTCGTAGAGTGCGGTCGTCACCCGGCCTTGCCTGCGCACCGCCTGCGCCATGCCTCCCAGGCCGCAATCCCACGGCGCGAGGTTGTCAGACAGGGCCGGATCGACGTGCCGATAGGGGTCCGCGGGCCAGTGCATGATGAGGCGCCACGCATCGCCGTCCGCAACCGCGTCCGCGTCCCGGTCGCAGAAGTAATCCCGGAGCCGGGCGTGCCGGGCGCGCAGCTCCTCGGGAAGCCGTTCGCGCGGAACCCGCAACATCACGCCGCCATCGCGACGGCACCGCGGGCGCGAAGGACGGCTGCCAGCGCGCCGCCGGCCTCGGTCAGGGCGCAGCCGTCCAGGATCGCGAACGCCTTGGCGAGATTTGCGTCGGTATCCGCCAGTTGGGTTCGGGCCCGGACGGCCAACCGCTTCGGTCCGGCGTCCCGCACATGCTCCCAGAAGCGGCGGAGCTCCACGAATACGAAAATGGCATGGAACAGGCCCGAGACCGGTCGAAGGTCTTCGCGCCAAGGCGACACCACGAGATCGCCCGGGTGGGTCGTGGGGAAGCGACGCTCGAACAGGTAAAGTTTCTGGTGCCGATGTTCGTGCAGCAGGGAATCTGCGAGATCGTAGGCGTCGATCAGGCCGTCGCCCTGCCGCACCGAGACAAACAGCGCCCCAGGGACGGAGTCGTCGCTGAACGAAACGATCTTGTCGGGGTGGGCGGTCGGATCGCGGATGAACTGGACGGCGGGGCTGGTCATCTCGATCTCGCGGGCGATCTCGGGCCGCCAGCGGGCAAGGATGTCCAAGGCCTCCGCCGCCAACGGCTTGGCCTCGACCTTTACGCTCTCGGGCTCGAACTCGACGGCGGCCCCGAACGGCGCCCGCAGCCAGGCATCATCCGCCGCGATGAGCGGCAAGCGGCGGTCTGAGACCGAACGACCTTCCATCGAGAGCAGATAGCCGGGATCGATGCGAAGGGCTTCGCCCGTCACGTCCCGAACCACACGGCGGTCGCGCGCCGCTAACACGACATGGCTCCAGGCTACGGCACCCGGTTGCCAGCTCGCGAACGCAAGGTCCGCAGACGGCCAGGCTAGGAGTCGAGCCGCGACCGACGTCTCAGGCCCCCCGAGGCCTTCCAGATACGTCAGGGCGTCCGTGAACGATACTAGGTGAGCGAGGTTCGCGTCCGCGCGCAGGCGACCGAGTTCGTCTGCGGCGGTTTCGGCGAGTTCGAATTTGTCGACGTCGATATTGAGGGACTCGGCGGGCAACGCCGCGTGGAGGCTTTCCTGGATACGGAGACGGGCGTGCCCGACCAAGGCGGTCATCTCGCGGCAGTAGATGGTCGGATGGGCGAATTCATTCGCGCCCCAACGGTGCGGCACGGCGCCCCCGCCGCATATGTCAACGATAGGACAGGCCTGACATTGTCCGCACAGACCGTCTTTGGAAAGGAGCGCGCGGTGCCTGCCCAGCGCGTCGGAGGCGGCGATCGCCGCAATGGGTGTGTCGTGAACGGTTCCGCCCAGTTGGGTGCCGTTGCCGACGACCTTAAGGACGTCGAGATCGTGGTAGGAGCCGTCGGTCTCGATCGAAATCAGGCTGACATCGCCGAACCCGAAGGCGTCGGTGCTCGACGGCAGTCCCATGAGGGCGTCGAGCAGGGCTTCGAAGCTGCGGACCGGAAGCGACGGATAGCGGTCGAACCAGGCGTCGAAGGCGCGGATTTGCCAGCGTGCGTATAGGTCGGCATCCGCGTCGCGCCCTGGCGGGGGCCGCAGATGGTGGGCGTCGGGGAGCAGGAAATCGAGCCGGGGTGGAGCGTGTTCCGCGAAATACGCCAGCAGATCTTCAGGATCCGTACTGGCATCGACGACCGCGATGACGCCTGCGAAAATGCCCGGCCTCCGCTTCAGGCGCTCAAGGGCCGTTTCGACCTTTTCGAAGCTGGATCGACCGCGGCGGGAGGTGCGGTGCAGGTCATTGACGGCCCGCGGACCGTCCAAGCTCAGCGAAACGCCGATGTTCGCGGCCTCGAACAGATCGAGCGCGTGTTCGTCAAGGAGAATGCCGTTGGTCTGCAGTCCAACGTCAACCTCGACGTCGGGCCCGACCCGCATGCGGATCAGGCTGGCGAAGTCGCAGAGCGCCAGGGCTCCGGCCAGCAGCGGTTCGCCGCCATGGAAGATTACCGCCATCCGTGACAGGGCGGTCTCGCGGGCGTAATCGGCCAGGCGACCGGCGAATGCTTCCTGGTCGGTCGGGCTCAACAGCTTGGGCATCGAGCGCCAGCTCTGATCGGCGTGGTGGTAGACGTAGCAATAGTCGCAGTCGAGGTTGCAACGAGACGCGACCTTGACGAGGAACGATGTGATCCTCGCCGGCGTCATCGAATCCTACGAGCGATTGTGGCGATGATGCATCCGGTCGTAGCTGGTGATCACTTCGCTCGCTTGGGACTCCGCGCGCAGGCGGCCCTGCAGGCGCTGCAGAGCGGGGTTGGCCGTCTCAGCGGTCAGGACCGACGTGCGAAGGCTGGCGGAGGCGGTAACTTGCATGATCAGGATCTCCTCTACCGTCCAGCAATATCGCCGATGAAGCGCTGCCGCAACCCGACTTTGCGGCTCTATCGGTAAAGTAGCAGCTTCCGGCCTGCGGCGCGGGCCATTGGAGCGAATTTTATCCAAGGTTCATGCACCACTTGTGTTTTTCTGGGGGTTGCCGCAATGGCCCCGACACGCGCGTTCGCTGGCGGAAAGGACCGGCGGCCTCAACCGGAGACAAGCCGTGGCCCGTTTACCGATCAAGAATTCCGTGCTGAGCCGCCTATTCGCGATGTCGGGCAACCTTTGCGCCCATCCGACCTGCGCGCAGATCCTTTACCGCGACGACGGCACGGGGTTCGTCAACATCTGCCACATCCACTCGGCAGAAGCCGGCTGGACCCGTCATGACCCGCTTCTTTCCGACGAGGCCTTGCGGGCGATCGACAACCTCATCCTGCTTTGCCCTAACCATCACGGCGAAATAGACCAGCAATACTCCATCGTCAGCGCAGACGACCTTCGCCAGTGGAAGCGCCGCCACGAGGCGCGGTTCACCGACATGCGACTGCTGTTTGATCCCCAGATCATCGACCGGGTTGGAAGTCGGGCGCCGGTGAAGCCGTCCAACATGGGCCAGCTGGCGCAGACGCATCCGGATCATTTCTTGGGCAGTGATCTGCCCGAGATTGCCGTAGAGATGTGCGCGTTTGTGGACCGTATCCGCAACATCCCTCCCCCCACGATCGAGTTCATGATTCGGGCGCTGCAGCACGGACTTCGGGGTGCAGCAAGCGAAACATGGGGGTCGTTCGCCATGAAGCTGGACGCCAACGAGATTGCACAGGCGTTTGACCTGACGGGCGCGCAGGTTACGGAGTTCTGCGCGATCATGGAACGTTACGGCGTCGGTTATCTCGAAGACGACTACCCTGCCCGGGTTGGTATCGCGAGCCCTGCCGAACACATGGACTGGGGGACGTTCAACGAGGCCCTGATCTCCCTTGGCGGCGACCTTGAAACCCTCCTCCAGGTGCAGGACTTCTCCATTTTCGACGTCTGACGGCGGTCTTCCGCGTGATGACGCCTAGGATGGAGAGACTTGGTCGGCCGGGCCCGCAGCTGCCGGCGGACACGGGTGTCAGCTTAGCGCCACCGGTCGAAAATGGGATAGGCCCGGGTTGGCGCAGGCCGAGGTCTCACCGTCCGCGAACGTGAGTTTTGGACGGAAAATGTTCCGCCGACTTCGGGTCGAAAAGCGAAACTGTGTGAAGTTCGAACTATTGGCGGCGAGTTTGATCGGGATAGTGTGTAGTTCATCCTGTGAGGGTGGATTGGCAGACTTGGGTTGAGGCTAGAAACGAAGCCCGCACCGGCGATGCGCCGTGGTGCTTATCCCCAGGGCAGATCTTGCATCTGAAGTGGTATCATGTTGGGAGTATCGCGTAGGTTGTGCGACAGTTACTCACTAGGACATTCATTATGGCTAACTTGCCGAAGTTCACAGTTACAAAAAACGAGAAAAAGGATCGCTGGGACCTTGTCCAAGACAAGGCCGGTAAGGTTATCAAGTCATTTGATACGAAGACTGAAGCGACCAAGGGCGGCGTGCTTGAGAAGGCCCTTGGCAAGGCCGGCGGCTCCGTAAAGATCCAAAAGGAAGACGCCAAGTTTCAGGAGGAACGGACGTATCCGCGAAGTGCCGATCCTAAGAGTTCCAAGGGGTAGGCTCGCGATATGGCTTGGGAAGACAAATTTCGTGAGTGGGCAAAGCCACCAGGAAAGACCGAGGAAGAGCGTTGCGAAAACGCGATAAGATCCATCAAAAACGCCTTGGCAGCGAGTGCCAAGCTCAAGGGCAGAGGTTATTCGGTTCTGCTTCAAGGCTCCTACCGCAACAATACAAATGTCAGCGGCGAGAGTGACGTTGATATTGGAGTCGTGTGTTCGGAATCTCAGTTCAGCACTTACCCTGAGGGAATGAACCGGGAGAGTTTCGGGCTGTCGCCAGCGAGCTACCCCTACGCCGACTTCAAGAATGACGTAGGTGAGGCGCTCGTTTCTTATTTCGGAAGCGGAGCGGTCAGCAGAGGAAATAAGGCGTTCGACGTCAAGGAAACTTCGTATCATGTAGAAGCTGATGTGGCGCCATTCTTTGAGCATCACCGCTACGATAAGAATGGTAGCTCCGACGAGGGTGTAGAGCTGAGGCCGGACAACAATCCTGCGCAGCGGGTGATCAACTGGCCCCAACAACACTACATCAACGGTGTCGCTAAGAACCAAGCGACTCATATGCGATTCAAGGCCATGGTCCGCGTCCTAAAGAGTCTGCGAAACGAGATGCTCGAAGCCAAGGTCTTGGCCGCCGAGCCCGCCATTGGCTTCCTTATCGAGTGTCTAGTTTGGAACGTGCCAAACTCTCGCTTTGGCAAAGCGCGCTACGAAGAGGATCTTCGAAGCATTCTGGCCTTCCTCTTTGACGCCACTTCGACGGACGAAAAGTGCGGCGAGTGGGGCGAAGTGAGCGAGCTGAAATACCTGTTCCGCGGTGGCCAGAAGTGGACCCGAGCACAGGCGAACGCGTTTATCTTGGCAGCTTGGCAGTTTGTCGGCTTTTAATAGATCGCTATGCTAAATCGGCTTCACATTACACTTATCCTCGGCATCGCGGTTGTCGCGTGGGTATTCAGTCTTTTTGCCAGAGGCACACCCGTCACTGTTGATCACTTGGTGCCGTTTGGCATCGCAGTTTCAGCGGTGACCGTTCTGTGTACGACGTTCGACAAGTGGTGTTGGCGCTATGGAGTTTTCAAAGGCTGGCTCGTCGCGCGTCCTTGGCTCCAGGGCACTTGGCGCGTGTCGCTTCAGTCAAACTGGGTGGACCCTGCGACAGGCAAACAGGTTGGCCCCATTGAGGGGTTCATGGCGATCCGGCAGACTTTCTCCGCGTTGCACATGCGGCTCTACACCGCCGAGTCGAGTTCGGTCTCAGTGACGGCCTCTATTCTGAAATCAGAGGACTGCCTTTACCGTGTGGCCGCAGTCTACCAAAACGAACCCTCCGCGAGCCTGCGTGGTGTCCGAAGCGAAATCCACTACGGCTCCCTACTGCTTCACGTCCATGCCGACCCTCCTGTGACGATGACCGGGCATTACTGGACGGATCGATCGACGACGGGCACGCTCGATTTTCGGGATCGCAAGCCAGCGCTCGTCTCCAATTTTGCTGACGGAGTCAGTCTCTTTGCCGAGCTATCGGGTTTGGGGCCGTCAGGGACTTCGGGGACGTTGATTACGTCGCTGCCGGCTCTCAACACAGAGACCGGCCAAGGCTGATTTCCGCAGAACTCTCACCTCGCGGGAAATTCTTGACCTCGAGGGAAAATCAGCGTTGTCTAGTGCCTATCGCAAAGCAATAGGGGTGTGTTTGTGCGAGAGCGGTCGGGCAGTGCCGTAGGTGTTGGTAATCGCAGTACCAACTTGCCCGTCGGTGCCCTTTGCTATCCCCAAGGGGGTAGTGGACAGGACCATCTACTTCAGCGGTATTATGGAGAAGGAACCGGAGCAGGTTCGAAAACCCGCTCCGGCAGAGTTCTTGTCGAGCTAGTCGACCCGCGTCACCTCACGAGCGTGATGGTACGCAGTGGCAACCGACTCCAGGAACAACGCAATATTTCCCAGAGCCCAGACGAGGGCGATGGCAGTCCCGAGGGGATCGCCAGACGTCAAAGCGTCGAACGCCTGAGTCAGTCGGAGAAAGGCCTTTTCGGCCGACCCCGTCGCATGACAGCTGGGTCCGGCGATAGTCACAAACCGAACACCGCCCCGAGCTATTGCTCGGGAAAGCCTAACAAACTTGAGAAGTGCACTAAGCATCTCCAAGTTCCTCCTTCTAGAGGAGCGACCTGACCTTCAAATCTAGTTCGGTCCTCTGGTTGAGCGGGGCCGTCACCATCTTGGTGGCGGCCCTTTCCAATTGGACGGCCGCCCTCAAGAGAAGCGAGGCGTTTGAGGTTAGGGGCTCAGCATGGTTGACCTCCTTATGTCGCGGAAAACAAAAGAAAAGCCGCTGTTCCAAAAACAGCGGCTCTACGGCTCAAAGACCAAATTGACTTAGGCGCGCGTGGCCGCGCCGGCGGCACCTTGCGTATGATGTGCATCAACTCGAACATAGCCACGCTCCGGTGAAAGTAGGAATGTGGGCCAGGTGGCCAGTTCGGTTTAGTCGATGCTGTCCGTTCTCCGGAGTTGGGGAATGTGTGACTGACTCATTAATGGCAACGCTTCATTAGAGTCAATGAACGGGCCCGGGCGTTCGCGACCTTGTGATCGAAGGGCGTTTTCTCACCCTCCTAAGTGATTCGAGTGCGCGCTGAGCTTGGGGACGTCAGGGACTTTGGGGATGTTGATTACGTCTATTACGCTGTCCTCGAAGTGCGCACACACGCTCCGTAGAAGACGCACGAACTCGTCTCGCTTTGGCATCTGATCCATGGCCCCGATGAGTGCGCAAAGTACCCCGGTTCGATCCTCGTCCCAGTCCGCCAGCAGACTGGGACAGGTGTTCATTTTCGCCACTTCGATGAACGGAACGGCGGCCTGAATACTGAGTTTTTTGTCGATCAAGGTGGGGTTCGATCCCACCAATTTCAGGATCATCCGTTTTTCCTCCCCGTCGGCGCGCGCAAACCAATCCGCGGCCTGATCACTGACTCTCAGGAGATTACGGAGGGGTTCGATCCCTATTCCACCTGTCTGGGCCGTCTCCAGCCGCGCGACGATGTCAACGCGCTCGGCGTCCAAACGTCCCCGCTGGGTCGTGAACTGAGCGTCGGTCAGCTGGCCGCGCAATTTCAATGTGGTCAGCTCGTCAGCCTGCCGGTCAACATCGCGCAGTGTCGCTTCCAGCGTGGCCCGGTGGGTGCTGTTCAGGCGCACCAGCGCGTGGTCACGCCGTTCGATTGAGGTCAGGATCAGGTCGTGGAGGCCCGGCTCTATCTTGAGCGTGCGCAGGAAGTCCAGGATCTGGGCGTCGAGGGCCTTGGCCTCGACGGACGCCTCCGGGCAGCGGTCGCCGGGTTTGCGGCGGGCGCAGTGGTAGTAGAGGTAGCGGCGGGTCCGTCTCTGCTTGTGTTCGGCGGTGACGGCGCGACCGCACCGGCCGCAACGGATCAGGCCGCGATAAGGAACCTCCGTGGTCGGACGGATCGCGGTCGGCCAACGCAAGGTGAGCTGTAGTCGCTCGAAGGTCTCGAGCCGCACCGCCGGCGGATGCTTGCCGGGCCAGGTACGCCCGTTCCAGACGATGACGCCGGCGTAGAAGGGGTCGGTGATGATCCGGTGAGCGGTGCTGTCGGGCAGGAGGACCCCCGGCTTTCCATGCACCGGCGGGGTGACGAACCCCCAGTCGTCGCGGGCGATCCGGGTCGCTTCGCGGATGCTGCAGCCCCGGTTGGCAACCAGCTGGAACAGGCCTTCGATCAGCGGGAAATAGACCGGGTCCGGAACGATGGTCCGGGTGGCGGGGTCGTTGCGATAGCCGAGCGGGGCGCGATTGGGTCGCCAGCCGTTCTCCAACTTGGTGCGGTTGCCGCGTTTGACGTTTTCGGACAAGGCGTCGGAATAGTATTTCGACTGGCCGAACATGATCTGCAGCATGAATTTGCCCTGCGAGTTGTTCTCGAAGGTGTAGGTCGAGAATTTCAGGTCCTTGAGCACGCCCCGGTCGAGCAGATAGATCAGACGCCCGCCGTCGATGGAGTTACGCGCCAGACGATCAGGAGCCCAGGTGGCGATGCCCTCGGCCTCGCCGTTTTCGATGCGGGCGACCATGGCGTCGAACCGGGGCCGTCCCGGTGTCATGGCGCTTCGGGACTCCTCGATGATCTCTACAATCTCAACGCCGGGCAATTCCAACAGCCGTCGCTCCAGATCGGCGCGCTGGGATTCGATGGACAGGACCTGACGGTCCTCGGCCTCTGAGGATTTACGGCAATAGAGAAAATATTTCATAGGGAGAGGGATGTCCCTGACGTCCCCGACCTCCCCGAACAGGGAAGGTCGCAGACCGTCTGAGACGAATTGGGATTCTAGGGCGCCGGGGCGTTTCGCGCGAGTCGGTCGCGGGGACAGCCGCGCGACCGGTTCAGACATTGGAGCCCGGGCGCGCCCGATGCGCACGGCGGACGTTCGCCTTGGCCGGGGCCGCCCGGAGCAGGGGAGGGCCGCCTTTCGCAACGGCCCTCCCTCCCCGGTTACTCCGGAGTGGCCCCGGAGCGACGCAGCAACGGCGGCAGCCAGCCGGTGCCTTGCAGCAGGGTTTCCGCCGCCTCGGCCATGGCCTCCTTCCTGAGGTCATTGAGCCGGGCCGCCGCCTCAGGCGACACCCCCTCGGCCACCGCTTCGGCGATCCGGGTCTTGGTCACCCGACCGAGGTAGCTGCCGACGCTGACGCTCCAGTAGCGGCCCATGTCGAGACCGACGAGGTCGGCCAAGGCATCGGCGTGGGCCAGAGCACGCCGGGAGGTGCCGACCCTTTGGACGGCATTGACCCCGCGCGAGACGCCATGGGCGAACAGGGCCGACCGGTCCGTATCGTCCAAGGCTTGGAGCGCCGCCAGCAGGGCTTCGGGGTCCTGCGGCAGACGCTGCGCCCACGCCGCATGGCGGGCTTCGATGGCCTTGCCCGCGACGCTGTCGGACAGCCCCTCGACATAGGGTTCGAGACTGACGCTCAACACGTCGAGGCCGAGGCAGGTCTCGCCGTCGCGATAGAAGGTCTGCAGCGTCACCGCGTGCAGGGCGGCGAGGAAGGCGAGACGCGGCTGGTCGGCCAAGGCGTCGCGCAGCGCCGCCGTACGCTGGGCGGTGAGGTCGGCGACCAGCCGTTCGGACAGGGGTTTGGGACCGGGTGCGTCCGGCGAGTCCTCCGCCGTATCGTCGACCGCGCGCGGTTCATTGTCGCCGTCCGGTTCGGCCTCGGGCGGGGCCTCGTCCTCGGGCCGGAGGAAGCCGCGCTCAATCCGGACGCCCTCCTGGCCGAGCACGACGAACAGGCCGCCACGCGCCATGGCGTCCGGGTCGTACTGGTCCGGACAGGCGCTTGAGAGTTCGGCGTCGAGCACCTCCAGACGGGCGTCTTGCTCTTCGGACAGGTTGTCATCGCCACAGGCGGCGACGATGGCGTCATATTCCTCGGCGAGGGCCTGCAGCCGGGCCTTGGTCTCCGGGTCCGGTTCGACCGCATGCGGATAGACGCGGCGACAACCGTGGTCGTGGGGGAAGTCGAGCCGTGCCTCGGCCCACATCCAGCCCTCGGCGGCGCGCACCGCCTCGGCCTCGGCGGTGAGCTGTTCGAGGGCGAGCCGGTCGAGCAGGGGCGCGTCCTCGAACCAGCCCTTGCCCTCCTCGCTGAACAGGTCGCAGCGCAGACGCCCGCCCGCCGCCTGATAGGCCTCGGCTCCGACGAAACGGGCGCGGCGGTCGGTGGCTTCGACCTCATGTTCGGTCATCAGGCGACGGATGAAGGGGGGCGAGCGGTTGTAGGACAGATCGGACCAGACCTGCTCCTGCCGCGCATGGTCCTCGCTGACGGCGAAGGCCATCAACTGGTCGAGGGTCAGTTGGTCGGCGCGGTAGGCGGTCATCAAGACCGGACTGACCGCGCCGAGCCGCAGCCGCCGTCGCACCAAGGTCGCCGAGACGCCGAAGCGCGCCCCGATCTCCTCGGCGCTCCACCCTTTGGACTGTGCAAGGTCGCGGAAGGCCTCGAACTGGTCGGCGGGGTGCATGG